>NZ_SIJL01000008.1 GCF_004307015.1 Thermus thermamylovorans | reverse complement strand
ACATGTGTCTGTCCAGGTTCAGAAAGCCTGTTCCCAAGGGAAAGGTGCTATGATGCCTGGCAATGGCCGAGGTCTTCGTGCGGCTCCGGGGAGGGCGATGGCCGCTTTCCAAGGGGCTTCTGGTGGAAGCCCTCCTGCCCTTAGGGGTGCCCCTCGAGGCCGCCCAGGCCGTGGCCCACACCGTGGAGGGAAGGCTTCGGGAGGAAGGGCGCGAGGAGGTGGCCCCCCGGGTCCTCCGCCAGGTGTTCCTGGAGGAGGTGGCCCGGACCCTGGGACAGGAGACGGCGGAAAGGCTCTCCCGCCAAACCCTCCCCTTCGAGGAAATCTTCGTGCTGGAGGGCAAACGGCGGCGCCCCTTCTCCAAGGGCCTCCTGGCCCGGAGCCTGGAGGAGGCGGGCTTCTCCCTCAAGGAGGCCCACGCCCTGGCCCGGGAGGTGGAAAGACGCCTCCGGGAGGAAGGCGTCCGCCAGATCTCCGCCCGCCACCTGGAGGGGGTGGTGGCGGAGGAGGTAGCCCGGGCCAAGGGCAAGGCCGCAGGGCGCCGCTACCTGGAGCGCCAAGCCTTCGCCGGGGAGCTCTTCGTGGAGGAGGAAAGCGGAGAACCCAGGATGCCCTTTTCCAAGGGGATTCTGGCCCAGTCCCTCATGGGGATCGGCCTTTCCCCCGAGGGGGCCTACCGCCTGGCCCGGGAGATGGAAACCGGCCTGCGGCGGCAGGGGATCTCCGCCATCCGGCGCCCGGATCTCCGGGAGCGGGTGTACCGGGCCCTCCTCAAGGAGGCGGGCGAGGAAGTGGCCCGGCGTTACCTGCTCCTCCGCGGCCTGCGGCGGAGCCCCAAGCCCCTGCACATCCTCATCGGCGGGGTTACCGGGGTGGGCAAGAGCGTCCTGGCCTCGGCCCTGGCCTACCGCCTGGGCATCACCCACATCGTCCCCTCGGACGCGGTGCGGGAGGTCTTCCGCGCCTCCTTCTCCAGGGACCTCCTGCCCAGCCTGCACCTTTCCACCTTCGAAGCCTGGAAGGCCCTGCTGCCCAAGCTGGGGGCAGAGGAGAGCCACGAGGCCCGGGTTCTGCGGGGGTTTTTGGACCAGGTGGCCCGGGTGGCGGTGGGCCTAAGGGCCATCCAAGAGCGGAGCGCCTTGGAGGGCACCTCCATCGTCCTGGAGGGGGTGCACGTGGTGCCCCGCTACCTGGACCACCCCTACCGCGAACGGGTCCTCACCGTGCCCATGCTGGTGGTCCTCCAGGACGAGCGGGTGCACCGGGACCGCTTCCTCTTGCGGGACTGGGAAACGGGCCACGCCCGGCCCCAGGAGAAGTACCTGGCCCACTTCGCCGAGATCCGCCTCATCCAGGAGCACCTCTCCCGCTGGGCCCGGGAAGAGGGGGTCCCCGTCATCCCGGGGGAGGACCTGGACGAGGCGGTGGAAAAGGCCCTGGAGGTCCTGGTGGCCTACCTGGAGGCGCAGGGGCTGGAGGCAGCCCATGCTTGAGGCCCTGGGGTTTTTCCTCCTGGTCCTACTGGCCCTGCGCCTGGAAACCCGCTTTCCCCTCCCCGCCCTGGGGGTTTGGCTCAACCTCCTCTGGTTCGTTTACCACAACGAGCTAGGCCCGGGATGGCTGGCCTACCTCCGGGGCCTGGGCACGGGGTTCTTCCTGGCCGCGGGCTACGGTAAGCCCGGCCTGGCCTGGGCCCTCACCCCCTGGCCCCTCCTCCTCTACCTGCGCCTGGACGTGCGGGAGCTCTACTTCTACCTCCCCGCCCTGGGGGAGGGTGCGCTCCTCGGGGGGCTCCTCTACCTGGCGGGCTTCCGCAGGCGGTAGAGCAGGAGGGGGAGCCCCACCCCCAAAAGCCCTCCCAGGAGGAAAGGGAAAGGGTGGCCGAAGAGGAGCTGGAGGAGGAGGAGCAGGGCGTAAAGCCCCAGGAAGAAGGGGACAGGGAAGGGCTTTTCCCCGTAGGCCACCCCCATGGTGCCCACGAAGAGGCCCACCGCCAGGGCCATCCCCTCCTGGCTGGGTCGCAGGAAGAGGAAGAACACATAGGCCGCCACCCCGAGGAAGGCCAGGGCTTGGGAGAGGCGCTGCGGGCTCATCCCTCCCCGACGAAGCGGCGCACCAGGACCTGGGAAAGGGCCAGGGCCACCCCGCCCCAGGCCACCTGGGGCTCCCGCCCCAGAAAGCCCATGACCGCGGCGAAAACCCCCGCCACCAGGAAGAAGGGGACGTACCTGGGGTTCACGGTGAGCCCCAGGACGAAGGCCACCAAAAACCCCGCCACTCCGGAGGGGAGGCTGGCCCCCAGGGCCAGGAAGAGGAGCATGAGAAAAAGGGTGATGGCCCCCGCCAGGTAGTAGGCCCCCGGGAAGGGCTCCTTGCGCCTTTTGCGGGCGTCCTTGGCCTCGGGCATGGGCCAAGCTTATCACAGGAGCCCCGCGGCCTCGGCCACCGCCTCGAGGACCGCGGGCACGGGGGGCAGAAGCCCCGCCGCCTTTTCCGCGGTGGCCGGGTCCTTGAGGCCGTGGCCGGTGAGGGTGAGGACCACCTGGCTTTCCGGCTCCAGGCGCCCCTCCTTTAGGAGCCGCCACACCCCGGCCAGGGCCGCGGCGCTGGCGGGTTCGCAGAAGACCCCCTCCTCCTCCGCCAGGTAGCAGTAGGCGGCGAGGATCTCCCCGTCCGTCACCGCCCCGATGAGCCCCCCGGACTCCTCCTTGGCCCGCACCGCCCCTTCCCAGCTGGCGGGGTTGCCGATGCGGATGGCGGTGGCCAGGGTTTCCGGCTTCTCCACAGGCCGCCCCAGGACCAGGGGAGCGGCACCTGCCGCCTGAAAGCCCAGCATCCGGGGAAGCCTCCTGGCCTTCCCCAGGGCGAAATACTCCTTATAACCCATCCAGTGGGCGGTGATGTTGCCCGCGTTGCCCACGGGGAGGGCGTGGTAGTGGGGCGCGTCCCCCAGCTCGTCCACCACCTCAAAGGCCAGGGTCTTCTGCCCCTCCAAGCGGTAGGGGTTCAGGGAGTTCACCAGGGCCACGGGGTAGGCCTCGGTGAGGGCTTTGGTGAGGGAGAGGGCCTGGTCGAAGCTGCCCTCAATCTGGACGATCCTGGCCCCGTGCACCAGGCTCTGGGCCACCTTGCCCAAGGCCACGTACCCCGCGGGCAGGACCACGACGGCCCGTATCCCCGCCCGGGCGGCGTAGGCGGCGGCAGAGGCGGCGGTGTTCCCCGTGCTGGCGGCGGCCACCGCCCTGGCCCCCGCCTCCACCGCCTTGGACACCGCCAGGGTCATCCCCCGGTCCTTGAAGCTTCCCGTGGGGTTCAGGCCCTCGAACTTGGCGTAGAGGCGGACGCCCTTCCTCCTGGCCTCCTCGGGGCCTTTCAGAGGGATGAGGGGGGTGGAGCCCTCCAGGAGGGAGACCACCGGGGTGCCCGGAGAGACGGGAAGGTGGGCGCGGTAGCGCTCGATGAGGGGCAGGCGCATGGCCCTATGCTTCCCCCAAGGGCGGGAGGGCGTCAAGGGCTAGAAAAAGCCCCTGGGCCAGGGGCTGGAAACCGGGAAGCCCGGGGTCCAAGGGCACCGCCTCCTGGTCCTGGTAGAAGGTTGCCCCCTTCTTGCGAAACACCTCCACCCGGTGCGCGTAAAGGTCCAGGAGGACCACCAGACCCACCCCATTTTTCAGGTAAAGGGCCGCTTTTTCCCGAAGCTCCTCCACGCTTTGGCTCCGGGAACGAACCTCGAATGCGGCACCGGGGGCCAAAGGAGGAAACCCTTCCCGCTCCTCTGGGGTGAGGGCAAGCCAGCGCCCCTTGCGCGCGAAGGCCGCATCGGGGGATGAGGATGGAGCCGTCGGGCAGCTTGAACCCCGTGGAAGCGTGGAAGACCACCCCCAAGGACTGGGCCTCGTTCCAACGGTAAGCTGGCCCAGCGCCGCCCTGCCCATCCTGCCACCTTCGCCGCCCGTAGGGGAGACGAAAAGCCGCCCATCGGCCCCGCGCTCAAACCGCCAGCCGGGTTCGCGCTCCGAAAGGGCCCGGAGCTCCTCATCCCTCACCGGGCGCAGGAGGTCCAGGACAGGCACGCCCTCACCCTACCTCGGGGAAGGGGCTTCCCTCCGCCAGGGGGGGCTGGGCCTGGGGGACGGGCAGGTGGCCGGGGGCCCCCTGGAGGAGGCGGAAGAGGTCGGCGAGGAGGCCGCTGGCCGTGGCCTCACCCCCCGCCCCGGGTCCGGTGACGAAGACCTCGCCCAAGGGGTGCGCCCGCACGAGGAGGGCGTTTCCCCGGGCCCGGGCCAGGGAGTGGTCCTGGGGAAGGCGCCTGGGGGCCACCTCCGCCCGCCAGCGCCCCCCTTTCCCGTAGAGGCTGGCCAAGAGGCGCACCCTTTCCCCGCGGGCCCGAGCTTCTTGGATGTGTTCTGGGGTAAGGCGGGTTATGCCCTGGGTTTCCACCGCGGAAAAGGGGAAGCCGGGGTCCACCAGGAGCCTCGCCAGGAGGGTGAGCTTGTGGGCGGCGTCGATGCCCGCCACGTCCAGGGTGGGGTCGGCCTCGGCGTAGCCCAGGCGCTGGGCCTCGAGGAGGGCCTCCCCGTAGCTTTGCCCCCCTTCCATCCCCTGCAGGATGTAGAGGGTGGTGCCGTTGAGGATCCCGTGGAGCTCCAGAAGCCGGCTTCCCCTGAGGGTCTCCAGGAAGGAGAGGGCCGGGGTGCCCGCCATGACGCTGGCCTCGTGGTAGATGAGCCCCTCCTCGGCGTAGGGGCGCAGGGCTTCCCAGGCTTCGGCCAGGAGGGCCTTGTTGGCGGTGATGAGGGGGATACCGGCCTCCAGGGCGGGGAGGACCAGCCTCAAGGGCGCCTCCACCCCCCCCAGGGCCTCCACCACCACGTCGGCCTCCCGGAGGTCCGGGGGCTCCAGCCGCAGGAGCTCCTGGGGGATGGGGCGCGGCCTGGAGGGGTCCCGGACCAGCACGCCCAAGAAGCGGGGGGAGAAGCCCAGGGCGTGGAAGTCCGCCAGGCGTTCCTGGACGAGCCCGTAAAAGGCGCTCCCCACGGTGCCCCCGCCTAAAAGGGCGATCCTCAGGGCTTCCATGGGGGGATTATAGCCCCCAGGCACCGCGGCGGGGGCCCCAAAAGCTTAGGCTAAGGGAGTGGACCCCAGGGGCCTCCTGGAGGAGGCGGCGCGGGAACGGGGACTGGGGGTGGCCTGGGCTCCCCTGGCTCCCCTGGAGGAAGCGGAAGGGCGCTTTCGGCGCTGGCTGAAGGCGGGGAGGCATGGGGGCATGGCCTACCTGGAAAGGGGGGTGGCGGAGCGCTTCCGCCCCCAGGCCCGCTTCCCCTGGGCCAGGGGCGCCCTCCTCCTCTTCGCCCCCTACGCCTACCCCGACCCCGGGGTGCCCAGGGGGGGCCTCCGGGTGGGCCGGGTGGCCCGCTACGCCTGGGTGCGGGACTACCACCGCCTCCTTGGGGAGGAGCTCGGGCGCCTGGAAGCCCTGGCCCGGGAGCTTGGGCTTCCCGCCAAGGGCTACGTGGACCACGGCCCCCTTCCCGAACGCACCCTGGCCCTCCTCTCGGGCAAGGGTTGGATCGGAAAAAGCGGCATGTTCCTCTCCCAGGGCTTGGGCGTCCACGCCTTCATCGGCGTCCTCCTCACCCCCCTGGAGGTGGAGGCCCCCCTGCCCCACCCGAACCGCTGCGGGCGGTGCGCCCGCTGCCTTGTGGCCTGCCCCACGGGGGCCCTCCTGGGGGACGGCACCCTGGAGGCGGGGCGCTGCGTGAGCTACCTCACGGTGGAGCACCGGGGCTTCATCCCCCCGGGGCTCTGGCCGGGGGTAGGGGACTGGCTCTTGGGATGCGACGGGTGCACGGAGGTCTGCCCGTGGGAAAGGTTCGGCAGGGCCTGGCGGGGCTTCCGCCCCGAGCCCGAACTGGCCCACCCCGACCTCGCGGAGTTCTTCCGCCTTTCCGGACGCGCCTTTCAGAGAAAATACGGGGACACCGCCTTCGCCCGGCCGGGAAGGGCCCGCATGGCCCGGAACGCCCTCATCGTCCTCAGCAACCTGGGCCTGGGGGAGGGGCTGATGCGGGAGGCGGCAGGGGACCCCAGCCCCCTGGTGCGCCGCACCGCCCTCCACGCCCTCCACCGGGCGGGCCTGGGGATCGAGGGCTTCCTGGGGGACCCCGAGGCGGGGATCCGGGCCGAGGCCCTAGCCCTGCTGGGGGAAGCGCCCAGTGCGGTAGACCTTCTCCAGAACCGGGGGCAGGCCCCAGGCCCGGAGGTCGAAGAGAAGGGGGCCCAGGTCGTAGGGAACCTTGAGGAAGCGGACCTCGAGGCTCTCCGTGTCCAGGACCATGGCGTCGGCCCCCGGCTCCCCGGAGAGGCTTAGCCCCGCGCTCCCCGGGTCGGCCAGCAGCCCCGCCCCCACCCGACGGGCCAGGGGCAGGTGCCGCCCCCCCAGGAGGGCAATGCGGGCCCCGTAGCGCTCCAGGAGGGGCAGAAGGGCGCTGAAGGGGCCCAGGAGGTCCGGGTGTTCCTCGGGCCTGCCCGGGGTGCCGTGGGAGGCCACCAGGCGCCCCTGGCCCAGGCCCTTGCGGTAGGAAAGGCGCAGGGAGCGCAGATAGCCGAGCTCCCTTTCGGAAAGCTGGCTCCGGGTCCACGCCAAGGTGGCCTTCCCCACCCCCTCGGGCAGGTCCCCCGGCAGGGGGTAGGCCACCCGCAGGTCCCAGGCCCCGGCCAGGGCGGGGAGGCCCTCCTTGATGAGGCGGCCCAACACCTGCTTGGGGTGGGGACCGTAGCCCACCAGGTCCCCCAGGACCAGGACCTCGTCCACCCCCTCGCGGCGCAGGGCCTCGAGGGCCGCCTCCAGGGCGGGGAGGTTGGCGTGGATGTCGGAAAGGACGCCCAGGCGCATGGCCCCATTCTGCCATCCCTTCCAGGTTTTGGGAAATCTCAGGGAGGGCGGGTATGGTATGGGGGTGCGGCCCCTCCTCCTGGGCCTCCTCCTGGCCCTCACCCTGCCCCCCTTCCCCTTGGGCTTCCTCGCCCCCCTGGTCCTGGCCTTCCTCCTCGGGGGAGGGTTCCGCACCGGCTTCTTGTCAGGGCTCGGCTTCTGGGGCCTCCACCTGGTATGGCTCCCCCAGAGCTTCACCGCCCTCTTCGGCCCCTGGGGGGCGGTGCCCTTCCTACCCCTGGTCCTCCTCAAGGCCCTCTCCTTCGGCCTCCTCTTCGCCCTCACCCCCACCCCCCTGGCCCGGGTGGGGGGGTGGGTTCTCCTGGAGTGGCTCACGGAGAGGGGGGCCCTGGCCTTCCCTTGGGGCTTCCTGGGCTACGCCCTCCTGGAGGCCCCGGGAAGGCTCCTCGCCGCCCTCGGGGGGGTCTACCTCCTTTCCCTGGTGGTCCTCCTCTTCGCCTGGGGGTTCCAGCGGCGGCTTTGGGCCCTCCTCCTCCCCTGGGGGCTCCTCTGGCTCCTCCCCCTGCCCCAGGCGCCGGGGGAGGAGCGGGCCCTCCTGGTGCAGGGGAACATCAACCCCCTGCAGAAGGTGCACGGGGAGCTGGAGGAGGCCACCTACCTGCGCCTCACGCAGGCGGGCCTGGAGGCCCACCCCGAGGCCCGGCTTGTGGTCTGGCCCGAGACCGCGGTGTGGCGGATTCCCCAGGGGACCGCCGAGATCCTGGAGGGGCGCTTCCTCCTCACCGGCCTCAACCTCTTCGGCCCCAACCGGGCCGTCCTCTACGGGGAGGAGGGGATCCTGGCCCACTACGACAAGACCCGCCTGGTGCCCTTCGGGGAGTGGTTCCCCTTCCGGGAGGGCCTGGGGGGGGTCTACGGCTTCTTCTTCCGGGCCTTCGGCCTGGAGGGGCTCACCGACCGCATCCCAGGGGAAAGGACGGCGCCTTTGGGCCCCTACGGGGCCATGATCTGCTACGAGTCCGCCTTCCCCTCCGTGGCCCGGGCCCTGGCCCGGGAGGGGGCCAGGGCCTTGGTGCTCCTCACCAACGACGCCTGGTTCGGCCCCTCCTTCGGGGGGCGGCAGCACTTCGCCCTGGGGCGGCTGCGGGCGGTGGAGACGGGGCGCTGGCTCCTCCGGGCGGGGAACGACGGGATCACCGCCAGCATCGACCCCCTGGGCCGGGCGGTGGCCGAAATCCCCTCCCACCGGGAGGGCTACCTCCTGGCCCCCTTCGCCTTCCGGGGAGGGCAGACCCCCTACGTGCGCTACGGGGACTGGGCGGTGGGCCTGGCGTTGACGCTTTTCCTCCTGGGGCTTATCCTTAGGGAGCGCAGGCCGGGGTGGCGGAACCGGTAGACGCGGCAGACTCAAAATCTGTTGCCCGCGGAGGGCGTGCGGGTTCGAGTCCCGCCCCCGGCACCAAAGGGCCAAGCCCCTGGGCTTGGCCTTGATTTTTCTGGGGAAGGGCCACGGGGGCTTTTAAAAAGGCGCACCGCCTCTTCCCATAAGCGGGGGCTCGGGTTATGCATACTAGGGGTAGGCCATGCGCCGCTGGAACGGCTGGGGTGAGGAGGGGGTGGTCTTCCCCCTATCGGAAAAGGCCCGGGTCCTCCTCCAGGAGCAGCTGGGCCCCGGAACGCTTCCCCGGGAGGCTACCCTCGAGGAGGTCCTCTCCCGTGTCCCTCCCTCCCGTCTGCCTCCCCATCCCCTGGTGAGCCCCGATCCCGAGGAGCGGCTCCGCCACGCCCGGGGGCAGAGCTTACCCGACTGGATCTTCCTCCGGAGCGGCCAGATCCCGGCCTTCCCCGATGGGGTGGCCTTCCCCACCACCAACGAGGAGGTGCGGGCGCTTTTGGCGTACGCCCGAGAGGTTGGGGCCCGGGTTATCCCCTATGGCGGGGGGACCAGCGTGGCGGGCCAGGTATCGGTTCTCCCCGGAGAAGCCCCCGTGCTCTCCTTGGACCTCCGTCGGATGAACCGGCTCCTGCGGCTGGACGAAAAAAGCCTTCTCGCCACCTTTGAGGCGGGGGTTCAGGGGCCGGACCTGGAGGCCCAGCTGCGGGCCTGGGGCTTCACCTTGGGCCACTTCCCCCAGTCCTTCCCCTACTCCACCCTGGGGGGGTGGGTGGCCACCCGCTCCGTAGGGCAGGAGTCCCTGCGGTACGGGAGGATCGAGGACCTCTTCGCCGGCGGGCGGCTGGAGGCCCCGGCCGGAACCCTCCTCCTTCCCTCCTTTCCCGCCTCCGCCGCCGGACCCGACCTCAAGCAGGCGGCCTTGGGCTCCGAAGGTCGGCTCGGCGTCCTCACCGAGGCAACGGTGCGCATCCGCCCCTTGCCCAAGGCGGAGGCCTTCGCGGCGGTGTTTTTCCGGGAGTTTGGGGAAGGCCTCGAGGCGGTGCGGCGCATGGCCCAGGAGGAGGTGCCCCTCAGCCTGGTGCGCTTGAGCACCCCCGAGGAGACGGCGGTGAACCTGGCCCTGGCCGGGCAGAGCCGGGGCCTCGCCCTCCTGGAGGCCTGGCTGGCCCTCCGGGGAGCCGGGCCGGGAAGGGCCCTCCTGCTCCTAGGGGCCTCGGGAACCCGGGCCAGGGTTTCCCAGGCTCTGGGGGAAGCCCTAGGGATCGCCCGGGCCCACGGCGGGGTGTACGCGGGCCAGGCTCCAGGCCGCTTCTGGGCCCACCACCGTTTCCGCCAGCCCTACCTGCGCAACACCCTTTGGGAGATGGGGTATGCCGTGGATACGCTGGAAACCGCGGGCACCTGGAACCAAGTGCCCCGCCTTCTTTTGGCGGTGGAAGCCGTTCTCCGCGAGGCCCTAGGGGAGGAGGGCGAGCGGGTCTACGCCTTTTCCCACCTCTCCCGGGTGTATCCCACGGGCGCCAACCTTTACACCACCTACCTCTTCCGCCTTCACCGGGACCCCGGGACCAACCTGGCCCGTTGGCGCAAGCTCAAGGCGGCCGCCAGCCAGGCCATCGTGGCCCACGGGGGCACCATTAGCCACCAGCACGGGGTGGGGACGGACCACCTGCCCTACCTGGAAGCGGAGAAGGGCCCTTGGGGGCTGGAAGCCCTCCGGGCCCTGTGCCGCGCCCTGGACCCCTGGGGCCTCATGAACCCCGGCAAGCTGGTCTAGGGAGGACGGCATGCCGTGGGATCGGGATACGGTCTGGTCCTCTTTAGGCCAAGCCTGGGACCTGGTGGTGGTCGGAGGGGGGATCACGGGGGCGGGTCTCCTTTGGGAGGCCAGCCGCCAGGGGTTCCGCGCCCTCCTCTTGGAAGGGGGGGATTTCGCCTCGGGAACCTCGAGCCGTTCGGGCAAGCTGGTACACGGGGGGCTACGCTACCTGCGGCAGGGCCAGTTCCGGGTAACCTGGCGCGCGGTGAGGGACCGGGAGCGCCTCCTGCGGGAGTTCCCCGGGCTGGTGAACCCCTTGGGGCTCTTGCTGCCTGTCTACCAGCGCGGCCCCGTGGGTTACCCCCTTCTCGGCCTAGGGCTTCTCCTGTACGACGCCATGGCCTTGCGCCGCACCCACCGGGGCCTGGGGGTGGAGGCCCTAAGGGCCCTCGCCCCCCGCATCCGGGAGGAGGGTCTCCGCGGGGGGTTTGTGTACCAAGATGCCCTCACCGACGATGCCCGGCTGGTGCTGCGGCTTTTGGGGGAAGCGGTGGCGGCCGGGGCCTCGGCCCTCAACTACGCCCGCGTGGAAGGGTTCTGCCAAACCCGCTCAGGCCGGGTGGAAGGGGTGGTGGTGCAGGATCTCCTCACGGGTCGCACCGCTGAGGTATGGGCCCGGGTGGTGGTCAACGCCACGGGGGCCTGGGCCGACATTCTGCGGGGCCGCCTGGGGCATCCCCCGAGGCTGCGCCCCTTGCGGGGAAGCCACCTCCTCTTCCCCGCCTGGCGGGTGCCCCTGGCCCTGGGGGTCTCCTTCTTCCATCCTCGGGACGGCAGGCCCCTCTACGCCCTCCCCTGGGAGGGGGTCACCCTGGTGGGCACCACGGACGTGGACCACCGGGAGGGCCTAGAGGGGGAACCCCGCATCCACCCCGAGGAGGGGGAGTACCTCCTGGCTGCCGTCCAGCACCTCTTCCCCGACCTCGGCCTCTCCCAAAGGGATGTCCTCGTCACCTTTTCCGGGGTACGCCCTGTGGTAGCCACGGGGAAGAAGGACCCTTCCCGGGAGCCCCGGGACCACGCCCTTTGGGACGAGGGCCTCCTCACGGTAACCGGGGGTAAACTAACCACCTTTTGGACCATGGCCCGCGCCGCCTTGGCCCGGGTGCGGGGAAGGCTGGGAGAGCCCCCGCGCAGGGCCAGAACATCCCTAGGGAAGAGGGAGGCTGAAGGGATCCTGCAACTGGAAGACCCCTGGCACCTCCGCCTCTTGGCGCGGTACGGGCCTGAAGCCGCTGCCGCCATGATCCGCACCGCCAGGCCGGGTGAGCTGGAGGCCATCCCGGGAACCCGCACCCTCTGGGCAGAGGTGCGCTGGGCTGCCGAAAGGGAAGGGGTGGTCCACCTGGACGACCTCCTCCTCCGCCGCGTCCGCCTGGGGCTCACGCTGCCCGAAGGGGGCATCCCCCTCTTGGAGCGTCTCCGCCCCTGGTTGCAACCCGCCCTGGGCTGGGACGAAACCCGCTGGCAGGCAGAGGTGGAGCGCTACCGAGGGGTGTGGCGCTCCGCCTACAGCCCCTCCCTCCTAGGGTAAAGGGGAGGGTGCGATACCCTTTGTCGCCCCATCCTCCCCCCTTCCGCTCCAAAGAGGTCCGCCCGTCCTTCCGCCGTGGCCCCCACGCTGATGGAACCAGCGCGGAGAGGGGTCAAAGCCCTTGCGGCAGCTCCTGGTCCTCCCCCAAGGTCCCGCCACCGCCCCTTTCCCAGAGGGCCAAGAGGTAGCCCGCCTCCTGCCAAAGGCGGGGCGGGCTCCCCAGGGCCTGCTGGAAGAGGGCGGCCAGGGCCTCCGGGGTGAACCGCCTTTCCAGGGGAGGGCCCACCCCTTCCTCCCGGTGGGGCCACTCCAGGACCGCCACCCGCCAGGCCACCCGGGCCGCCTCCCGGAGGGCGGGGAGGGGGTCCAGGTGGTGGAGGCTGAGGCCGAAGAAGGCCAGGTCGAAGCTCCCCTCGGGGAAGGGGAGCTCCTCGGCGCGGCCCTCCAGGAAGCGGGCCCCAGGGACCCGGGCCCGGGCCACCTCCAGGCGGTCGGCCCGAGGGTCCACCCCCACGGCGAAGAGGCCCAAGCGGGCGAAGGCCTCGGCGAAGACCCCGGTTCCCGTGCCCAGGTCCAGGGCGCTTCGGGCCTCGAGGCCCTCCAGGGCCTTCCGGGCGATCTCCAGGGGGGGAAAGCGGGCCAGCCGCTCCGGCTGGCGGAAGGGGTCCCTCGTCTCGCAGGCGTTGGTAAGGAGGGCCCAGAGGACCGTACCCCCCTCCTCCGCCGCGGCCAGGTAGGCCGCCTTCAGGGCCTGGAAGACCCCCTCCTCCTCCCCGGAGAGCTCGGTGTGGGTGGGGAAGACCCGGTAGGCCACCCCGCTCGCCTCCAGGGCCGAGAGGGCCTTTTCCACCGCCCGGAAGTCCCCCTGTAGCAGGGGGTAGAGGGCGAAGAGGGCCTTCACCGCCATCTCCCCAAGTATAGGGCAGGCCGGTTCCCCGCCCGCCTGCCGGCGGCGTCCGCCTCCCCGAAGGGGGGCCTGGCCTCGGGGGCCAGGAAGACCGCCTCCCCCTCGGCCTCCGGGGGGCCCAGGAGCCGGCGGAGGTCCTCCCGGGTGAGGAGGCGGGCCCCGCTCCAGGGCTTTACCCCCTCCTCCCCCAGGCGGCGGTAAAGGGCCCCCCAGGGGGAGAGGGCCTCGAGGATCCCCACCAGCAGGCTTCCCCCGCGCCGCAGGACCCTTCTCGCCTCGGAAAGGGTTTTCCCCACGTCCTCCACAAACTCCAGCACGGTGAAGACCAGGACCACGTCAAAGCTCCCCTCCGGAAAGGGCAGAGCCTCCCCCCGGCCCGCCACCCACGCCGCCTCCGGCGTCCTCGCCCGCCCCACCCGGAGCATGTCGGGGGAGGGCTCCAGGGCCACCTTCCTGGGGTAGGGAAGCCGCCTGAGCCAGTACCCCGTCCCTGCCCCCACCTCCAGGAGGCTCTCCCCGGGGGGGAGGAGGGCCTTCAGGGCCCGCTCCTCCTCGGCGATGGCGAAGGCCCCCAAGGGGGTCTCGTACCAGGCCTCGTACCCCTCGGCCATCCCCGCGAAGAGGTCCTCCATGCCCCTAGCCTAACCGCACCACCGCCCCCTCGTCCGGGCGCAGGGCGAGGGTCTCCCCCACCCCCTCCTCCCGGTCCAGGTGGGTGGAGAGGACCACCCGCCCCTTCCGGGGAAGGTCCAGGGCCTGGGCCCGGTCGGTGAGGTTCAGGGCCACCAGCCAGCCCTCCCCCCGCAGGTAGGCGTAGACCCCGCCTGCCGCCCGGTAGGTGCGGTAGGCCCCGTGGAGGAGCTCGGGTTCCTTCCGCAAGGCGATCAGGCGGCGCACCAACTGCAGCATGGAGCGGGGGTCTTGCTCCTGGGCGGCCACGTTCCGGGTGGGCCAGTCGGGGTTTAGGGGGAGCCAGGGCTCCGCCGTGGAGAAGCCGGCACGGGGGGAGGCGTCCCAGGGCATGGGGGTACGGCTGGGGTCGCGGCCCAGGGGGAGGAGGGGGGTGGGGGCGCGGTCCCGCTGGCGGCGGAGGGCAGGGTCCTGCACCCTTTCCGGGGGGATCTCCACCCCCGGCAGGGCCAGCTCGTCCCCGTAGTACCAGGTGGGGGTGCCCCTGAGGGTGAAGAGGAGGGTGGCCGCCACCCGGGCCTGGGCCTCCCCCAGGCGGGAGGCCAGGCGGGGCTGGTCGTGGTTGCCCAGGACCCAGTTGGGCCAGTCCCAGCGCGTGAGGAGGCCCTCGTAGGCCTCCACCAGGCGGGCGAGGTTCTCGGGCCGCCAGTCGGGGAGGCCCTCGGTGATCAGGCTGAAGTTGAAGGGGAGGTGGCACCCCGCCCGGTAGTAGCGCACCAGGCGGGAAAGGGGCAGGTAGATCTCCCCCACCATGACCCGCTCCCGCCCGGGCTCGCTGAACGCGTCCAGCACCTGGCGCATCTCCCGCACGTAGGCGTAGGTCTCCGGCTGGTCCTCGGTGAAGGGGTGCTCGTGCCGGGCCCGGTCGGGGAGGCCAGGGCGCCAGTGGGGGCTTCCCGGCTCGTCCCGGAAGAGGGGATCCTTGGCGAGGAGCCAGAGGACGTCCACCCGGAAGCCGTCCACCCCCCGCTTAAGCCAGAAGCGCATGACCTCCTGGATGGCCTCCCGCACCTCGGGGTTCTGCCAGTTGAGGTCGGGCTGCTCCGGGAGGAAGAGGTGGAGGTAGTACTGCCCCGTCCCCTCGTCCAGGGTCCAGGCGGGGCCCCCGAAGAAGCTCTGCCAGTTGTTGGGAGGGCCGCCCTGGGGCGCGGGATCCCTCCAGATGTACCAGTCCCGCTTGGGGTTTTCCCGGGAGCTGCGGGATTCCAAAAACCAGGGGTGCTGGTCCGAGGTGTGGTTGGGCACCAGGTCGAGGAGCACCTTAAGCCCCAGGGCGTGGGCCTCCCGGAGGAGGCGGTCGAAGTCCTCCAGGGTGCCGAAGGTGGGGTCCACCTGGCAGTAGTCGGCCACGTCGTAGCCGAAGTCCCGCATGGGACTTCGGTAGAAGGGGGAGAGCCAGAGGGCCCCCACCCCCAGGGACTTGAGGTAGGGAAGCCGCCTGCGGATGCCCTCGAGGTCCCCGATCCCGTCCCCGTCCGTGTCCTGGAAGCTCCGGGGGTAGACCTGGTAGATCACCGCCTCCTGCCACCAGCTCATGCCCCGGAGTCTACCCCGGGAGGGGCCGGCTTGGAAGGGGTTCCACCCCGATCCGCCAGGGCGGCGAGGAGGCGGCCCCGGGTGACGATGCCCAGGAAGCGCCCGTCCTCCCCCACCACCGGCAGGGGCAGGGGGGTCCGGCCAAAAAGGGGCAGGGCCTCCTCCAGGCTCTGCCCGGGGGCGAGGGCGGGCAGGGGCTCCAGGTGGGGGGAGAGGTCCTGGGCCTCCCCCTCCCGCAGGGCCTCGGCCAGGCGCTCGGCCCGCACCACCCCCAGGAACCGCCCCTGGGGGTCCAGGACGTAGGCCGTCCCCACCCCCGCCTGCCCCATCCGCCGCAGGGCGGCCCGCACCCCCTCCCGGCCCAGGGTCACCGTCACCGCCTCCCGCAGGAGGCCCTCCACCCGCAGGACCTTGGCCGGGCTCACCCCCTCCACGAAGGCGGCCACGTAGGCGTCCGCGGGGCGGGCCAGGATCTCCTCGGGGGTGCCCACCTGCACCACCGCCCCGTCCTTGAGGATGGCGATGCGGTCCCCGAGCCTCAGGGCCTCGTCCAGGTCGTGGGTGACGAAGAGGACGGTTTTCCTGAGCTCCCCCTGCAGGCGCAGGAGCTCCTCCTGCATCTCCCGGCGGATCAGGGGGTCCAGGGCGCTGAAAGCCTCGTCCATGAGGAGGACCGGGGGGTCGGCGGCCAGGGCCCGGGCCAGGCCCACCCGCTGCTTCTGCCCCCCGGAAAGCTGGGCGGGGTAACGGCCCTCGTAACCCCGGAGGCCCACCCGCTCCAGCCAGGCCCGGGCCCGCTCCTCCCGCACCCCGCGGGGGAGGCCCTTGAGCTCCAGGGGGAAGGCCACGTTCTGCAGCACGGTGCGATGGGGGAGGAGGGCGAAGTGCTGGAAGACCATGCCGAAGGTGCTCTGGCGGAAGCGGAGGAGGGCCCCTCGGGGGAGGGCCGTCACCTCGGTCTCCCCCACCCAGACCCGCCCCGCCGTGGGCTCCACCAGGCGGTTCACCGCCCGCAGCAAGGTGGACTTGCCCGAGCCGGAAAGCCCCATGATGACGAAAAGCTCCCCCTCCCGCACCTCGAGGCTCACCCCCCGGAGCCCCACCGCGTGCCGGGCCCGGCCCTTCTCCGGGGGTAGGCCCTGCCGGAGGGCCTCCACCACCTGCCGGGCCCGGGGGCCGAACACCTTGTAGACCTCCTCCAGGCGGATGTAGCTCATCGCCCCTCCTCCCGGTAGCGCCGCAGGCTGCGCTGCCCCACCGCCTGGGTCAGGCGATCCATGAGGATGGCCAGGGCCACGATGGCCACCCCGGCCTCGGCCCCCCGGCCCACGTCCAGCCGCTGGATGCCCAGCAGCACCTCCTCCCCCAGCCCCCGGGCCCCGATCATGGAGGCGATGACCACCATGGCCAGGGCCATCATGGTGGTCTGGTTCACCCCGGTGAGGAGGTTGGGGAGGGCCAGGGGCAGCTCCACCTTGAGGAGGCGCTGCCAGGGGGTGGCCCCGTAGGCCTCCGCTGCCTCCACCACCTCCCGGCTCACCAGGCGCAGGCCCAGGTCGGTGAGGCGGATCATGGGGGGGGCGGCGTAGACCACGGTGGCCAGCAGGGCGGGCACCTTGCCCAGGCCGAAGAGGAGGAGGGCGGGGATGAGGTAGACAAAGCTGGGCATGGTCTGCATGGCGTCCAGCAGGGGGAGCATCAGGCCCCGGAAGCGGTCGCTCTTGGCCATGAGGATGCCCAAGGGGAGGCCCAGCGCCACGGAGAGGACCACCGCGGCGACCACCAGGGCCAGGGTCTGCATGGCCTGGTCCCAAAGGCCCAGGCCCGCCAGCAACCACACGGCGAAGGCCAGCCCCAGGGCCAGGGATAGCCTGCGGCTCAGGAACCAGGCCAGAAGGGCCACCCCTCCCGCCAGCCAGGGCCAGGAGAGGGCCCGGAAGGGGGCCTCGAAGGCCAGGATGAAGCGCAAAAGCCCCTGGGAAATCCCCTCGAAGACCTCCCCGTACCGCCAGACCAGCTCGTCCACCAACCGGTTCACCCACTCGCCCAAAGGGAGCTCCACCGCGGACCTCCATAGGGCCTGGAAGGGCGGACCCCCCCAGGCCAGGCCGGGCTCAGTTCAGGGCCCGCCGCACCCTCTCCGCCACCTCGGCGGGAACCCAGCCGGTCCAGACCTCCGGGTAGGTCCTGAGGAAGTGCAGGGCCACCTCCTCCTCCGTGGCCCGGTTGGCCTCCATGTAGGCCAGCAGCTCGCTCACCAGCTGGTTGGAGGTGCGGTAGCGGCGCAGGAACTCCACCGCCTCGGGGGCCTCCCGCAGGAGGCGGGTGTTCACGGCGATGTAGACCTCCTCCCGGGGGAAGGCCACCGCCCGGCGGGGCCTCTCCTCCCGCTCCAGCTCCCGCCAGACCTCGGGGTCAAAGGGGGGTTCCTCCAGCATGGTCAGGTCGAAGCGGCCCAGGACCCAGGTGGGGCCCCAGTGGTAGAAGAGGATGGGCTGCCCCCGCTGGTAGGCGGAGGCGATGGCCGCCGCCAGGGCCTCCCCGGTCCCCGGGCGGAAGTTGGTGAAGTGGTCCAGGAGGCCGTAGGCGTAGAGCTTGCGGGTGTTGATCCGCTCCGCGAACCAGCCCAGAACCCCGTTGTAGAAGCGCCCCTTGCTGGGCTCCTCGGGGTCGCGGAAGAGCTCCTTGTACCGGGGCAGGTCGAAGACCGAGCGCAGGGAGGGGGCCATGGGCCGGATGCCCCGCTGGGGATCCCCCCGGACCACGTAGGTGGGGACGAACCACCCCTGCACCGCATCGGGGAAGTTCACCCCCAGGCGCTGGATGCGCCCCTGGGCCTCCAGGGGCTCGATGGCCTCCCGGTTCAGGTTGTACCAGATCTCCATGGACACGTGCACGTTGCCCCGGGCCAGCCCCGTGAGCAGGGGGATCGAGGTGCCGGGCAGGGTGTCCGTGCGGCAACCATAACCCCTTTCCAGGATGAACTGGGCGATGCGGTTGTGGACCCGGGCGCTTTCCCAGTCGTAATCGGCGAAGACGATGGGCCTCTGGGTGCTGCAGCGCTGGGCCTGGCCCAGGCCCAGGAGCAGGAAGAGGACGAGGAGCATAGCCGATGGCCAACGCATCCCTATCACCTCCGGAAGACCACCTTAGACCCGCCCCATGAGAACGGGAGGAAGGCGGCGGGGCCAGGCCCTCATCGGGCCTTGGCGGACCCCGCAGGCCCCCCGAGGAAACGGCGTGTTGGAGGGGAGGGAGGAATGCTTAGCTTTGACTAAAGGCCTTGGCCTTTTTTTCATCCCCCCACGGGCAGGGGGCCTTGGGGATAAGCTGTTTCTGTGAGCCTCATCGTCGTGGCCAACCGCGCCCCCTTCCGCCTGACCCCCGAGGGCCTGGCCCCGGCGGTGGGCGGGCTGGCCACCGCCCTCCTGCCGGTGCTGGAGGCCCGGGGCGGGGTCTGGGTGGCCGCGGGGGAGTGGGGGGAGAAACCCATCGCCCCTCCCCGGGAAAGCCGGGTGCGCCTCCTCCGGGTCCCCCTGACCGAGCGGGAGTGGCAGGGCTACTACGGGGGGTTCGCCAACCGGGTGCTCTGGCCCCTGTGCCACTACTTCCTGGAACGGGTGGAGCTAAGGCGGGAGCACTTCCAGGACTACCTGCGGGTCAACCGCCGCTTCGCCGAGGCGGTGAGCGGGGCCTGGCGGGAAGGGGACGTGGTCTTCGTCCAGGACTACCACCTCCTCCTCCTGCCGGGGCTTTTGCGGGAGCGGATCCGGGCCCCCATCGGCTTCTTCTTCCACATCCCCTGGCCCTCCAGCGGGGTCTTCCGCATCCTCCCCTGGGGGAGGGCCCTGGTGGAGGGGGTCCTGGGGGCGGACCTGGTGGGCTTCCATACCCCGGAGTACGTGGAGAACTTCCTCCGCACCGCGGCCTACTACGGCTTCCCCGTGGAGGGGAACCGGGTGCGGGTGGGGGAGCGCTCCGTGCGGGTGGAGGCCCACCCCCTGGGGATCGACACCCGCCGCTTCCGGGAGCTGGCCGAGGACCCCGGGGTGGGGGCCCACGCCCGGGCCCTGCGGCGGCTCGCCGGGGCCGACCGCCTCATCCTGGGGGTGGACCGGCTGGACTACACCAAGGGGGTGCTGGAACGGCTCCTGGCCTACGAGCGCCTCCTGCAGTCCTACCCCCACTGGCGGGGCCGGGTGGCCTTCTTCCAGATCGCCACCCCGAGCCGCACCTCCGTGGCCGCCTACCGGGAGCTCAAGCGCCGGGTGGACGAGGCCGCGGGGAGGATCCTGGGGAACTTCCTGCGGGAGGACTGGGTGCCCTTGCGCTACTTCTACCAGACCTACAGCCAGGAGGAGCTCGCCGCCTTCTACCGGGCGGCGGACGTGGCCTTCATCACCCCCTTGCGGGACGGGATGAACCTGGTGGCCCTGGAGTACGCCTACACCGCCGGGGAAGGGGTCCTGGTCCTCTCCTCCCTGGCGGGGGCGGCGGAGTACCTGAAAGAGGCCCTCCTGGTGAACCCCTACGACCTGGACGGGATGGCGGCCACCCTGGACCGGGCCCTGAGGATGCCCCTGGGCGAGCGCCAGGAGCGCCTCGAGGCCCTCAAGGGGCGGGTGGAGGCCCTGGAGGTCCAGGGCTGGGCGGAGCGTTTCCTGGCCTCCCTGGAGGGCTGATGCGGGCGGCAAACCCCCTTTTCCTCCTGGACTACGACGGCACCCTGGCCCCCATCGCCCCGAGGCCCGAGGAGGCCCTCCCCCACCCCGAGGCCCTGGAGGTGCTCAAGGGGCTCATGGCCCGCTACCCTCTCTACGTGATCACGGGGCGGCGGGTGGCGGACCTGGCCCGCCTCCTCCCCCTTCCCGGCCTCCCCGTGGTGGGGGGGCACGGCCTGGAGGAGGGGGTGGTGGGGGGGGAGGCCCGGCCCCTCTTCCCCGTGGACCTCGCCCCCCTGCGCCCCCGGCTCCCCGTCTGCCCCGGGGTGCGGGTGGAGGACAAGGGCTTCGCCCTGGCCCTGCACTTCCGGGAGGCGGCGGACGAGGCAAAGGCGCGGGCCTGCCTGGAGGCCTGGCTGGAGGCCCAAGGGGAGCTCCTGGAGCGGCTCGGCCTCGAGGCCCTCCCCGGCAAGATGGTGCTGGAGCTCAAGCCCAAGGGGGTGGACAAGGGCCAGGCCGCCCTCCGCCTCCTCCGGCGCCACCCCGGGCGCACCCCGGTCTACGTGGGGGACGACCTCACCGACGAGGCCGCCTTCCGGGCCCTCAAGGGCCTCGGCCTCACCCTCAAGGTGGGGGAAGGCCCTACCCAGGCCGGGGGGCGGCTCAGGGACGTGGAGGCGGTCCTGGACTACTTGAAAACCTACCTCCCGGGGCCCTAGATTTGGGCCGTGGACCCCCTCTGGTACCAGGACGCGGTCATCTACCAGCTCCACGTGCGCTCCTTCTTCGACGCCAACGACGACGGCTACGGGGACTTCGAGGGGCTGCGGCAGAAGCTCCCCTACCTCGAGGCCCTGGGGGTGGACACCCTCTGGCTCATGCCCTTCTTCCAGTCCCCCTTGCGGGACGACGGGTACGACATCGCCGACTACTACCGGATCCTCCCCGTCCACGGCAGCCTGGAGGACTTCCGGCGCTTTCTGGACGAGGCCCGGGGAAGGGGGATGCGGGTGATCGTGGAGCTGGTCCTCAACCACACCTCCAGCGACCACCCCTGGTTCCAGGAGGCCAGGCGGCCGGGGAGCCCCATGCGGGACTTCTACGTGTGGAGCGACACCCCCGAGAAGTACCAGGGGGTTCGGGTGATCTTCCAGGACTTCGAGCCCAGCAACTGGACCTACGACCCGGTGGCCGGGGCCTACTACTGGCACCGCTTCTACCACCACCAGCCGGACCTCAACTGGGACAACCCCGAGGTGGAGCGGGCCATGCACCAGGTGATGTTCTTCTGGGCCGACCTGGGGGTGGACGGCTTCCGCCTGGACGCCATCCCCTACCTCTACGAGCGGGAGGGGACCAGCTGCGAAAACCTCCCCGAGACCATCGCGGCGGTGAAGCGCCTGCGCAAGGCCCTGGACGAGCGCTACGGGCCGGGGAAGGTCCTCCTGGCCGAGGCCAACATGTGGCCCGAGGAGACCCTCCCCTACTTCGGAGAGGGGGACGGGGTGCACATGGCCTACAACTTCCCCCTGATGCCCCGGATCTTCCTGGCCCTGCGCCGGGAGGACCGGGGGCCCATCGAGGCCATGCTGCGGGAGACGGAGGGGATCCCCGAGACCGCCCAGTGGGCCCTCTTCCTGCGCAATCACGACGAGCTCACCCTGGAGAAGGTCACGGAGGAGGAGCGGGAGTTCCTCTGGGAGGTCTACGCCCCCGACCCCCGCTTCCGCCTCAACCTGGGGATCCGCCGCCGCCTCATGCCCCTTCTGGGGGGGGACCGGAGGCGGTACGAGCTCCTCCACGCCCTCCTCTTCACCCTCAAGGGGAGCCCCGTCCTCTACTACGGGGACGAGATCGGCATGGGGGACAACCCCTTCCTGGGGGACCGGAACGGGGTCAGGACCCCCATGCAGTGGTCCGCGGACCGCAACGCGGGCTTCTCCCGCGCCCCCTACCACCGCCTGTACCTGCCCCCGGTGAGCGAGGGGCCCTACAGCTACCAGTTCGTCAACGTGGAGGCCCAGGGGGAGAACCCCCACTCCCTCCTCAACTTCGTCCGGCGCTTCCTGGTCCTCCGCCGCCAGCACGCCCGGGTCTTCGGCCGGGGGGGGCTGCGCCTCCTGCCCGTGGCCAACCGCCGCATCCTGGCCTACCTGCGGGAGTACGGGGAGGAGAGGGTCCTGGTGGTGGCCAACCTCTCCCGCTACACCCAGGCCTTCGACCTCCCCCTGGAGGGGGAGGTGAGCCTCGTCCCCGTGGAGCTCTTCTCGCAAAGCCCCTTCCCCCCGGTGGAGGGGCGCTACCGGCTCTCCTTGGGGCCCCACGGCTTCGCCCTCTTCGCCTTGAGGCCCCGGGAGGAAGTGGAGCGCCTCCACCTCCCCGACTGGGCGGAGGAGGCCCCCCAGCGGGTGCCCGCGGTTCCCCTGGCGGGGGGGGTGGAGGGGCTTTTCATCGACACCCTGGCGGAGGAGGGGGCCCGGGCCGCCTTCCTCCAGGCCCTGGCCGGGGCCCTCCGGGAGCGGAGCTGGCTGGCCCTGAAGCCCAAGGAGGTGGAGCTCCTGGACGCCCTGCGCCTCCAGAAGGACCCTCCCCTCTACCTCACCCTGCTGCGCCTGGAGGACGCCCAGGGGGAGGCCCAGGAGGTCTTTCTGCCCATCGCCTTCCGCCCCGAGGGGGAGGGCCCGGGGCTTTTCGCCGGCGTCCGGGGCGGGGGGGGCCACTTCTTCGAGCTCTCCCAGGACCCCGGTTTCTACTCCCTCCTCCTGCGGCGCCTGGCCCAAGGCTTTGAGGGGCGAAGCCTGCGGGCCCACTACCGGGGGCGGCACCGGGGGCCGGTCCCCGAGGGGCTGGAGCTCCTCCACCCCGGCCTGGCGGCGGGGGAAGGGGTGTGGCTCCAGGTGGGCCTGGTCCAGGACGGGGGCTTGGAGCGCACGGAAAGCCTCCTCCCCCGCCTGGGCCTTCCCTGGGCCCTGGGGGCGCAGGGGGGGCTCTACTGGGAGCGGGGGGAGCGGCGCCGGGTCCTGGCCCTGAGCGGGGCCCTACCCCCGGGCCGCCCCCAGGAGGCCTTCGCCCTGGCGGAGGGCCTGGCCCTGGAGGGGCTTTTGCGGCTCCGGGGCCACGCCCCCGACGGGGGGGCCAGGGGGCTTCTGGCCGAGGCCCTGCGGGAGCTGGAGGCCCTGGCCCGGCTCCTGGGGGTCCGGCTGGCCCTCCTGCACCGGGCCCTGCGGGAGGCCGAGGGGGAGGGGGTGGGGGTGCCCCTCCTCAACCGGGGCCTGGGGGCCTTCCTGGCCCTGGAGGGGGAGGTCTACCTCCTGGCCCTGGGCCGCGGGGAGCGGGGCTCGCCCCTAAAGGACCTGGCCCGCCTGGCCTACGACCTGGAGCGGGCCCTTTACCTGGCCGCGGAACGGGAGGAGGGCCTCGAGGCGTGGGTGGACCCGGCCGCGGACTTCCTGGAGGAAGCCCTCCTCCAGGCCTACCGGGAGACCTCCCAGGAGGGCTGGCCCGAGGAGGGTTTCCCCGAGGCCATGCGCCTCCTGGCCGAGCGGCAGCGGTGGCGGGAGGAGCGGCCGAGCCGGCTCAGGGTGCTGGAGCGCTGGCAGGCTAGGACCTGACCGGGGCCTTGGGGGAAAAGGCCGCCCCTTCGGGGAGGAGGCGCCGCCGCTGGGCCCGGCGGTACACCGCCTCCCACATGCGGCAGAAGGAGCAGACCGCCCCCGTGGTGGGGTAGCCGCAGCGCTGGCACTCCCGCAGGGCCACCTCCTCCCCCGCCTGCAGGCGGGGCTGGATCTCTTCGAGGAAACCCTCAAGAAAGCGGAGCTTGGCCCCGGGCATCTCCTGTTCCACCCGGTTCAGAGCCTCCTTGTAGAGGAGGCCCTTGGCCCCCTTGGCGTTGGGGCACTCCTCGTGCAGGTAGCGGATGCCCCTCAGGAGGGTGTAGGAGAGGACCTCCCGTTCGCTGAAGCGGTAGAAGGGCTTGACCCGGGCGGCGAGGCCCGGGCGCTCGGGAAGCACGGGGCTCTGGCGGGCCAGGGCGTCCTCCTGGGGGTTGAGGAGGTTCCCGAAGAGGACCGCCGCCTCGTCGTCCAGGTTGTGCCCCGTGGCCACGGCCCTAAAGCCCCCCTCCACCGCCACCTGGTTGAGGATGTAGCGCTTGGAAAGCCCGCAGGCGGAGCAGGCCACCCGCCCCGAGAGCTCCGCGAGCTCCGGCACCCCGAAGCCGTAGGCCTGGCGGAGGTCCACCACCAGAAGCTCCAGGCCCCGCTCCCGGGCGAAGGCCTGGGTGACCTCGAGGCTCCTTTCCGAGTACGCCCCGATGCCGAGCTGCAGGTGAAGGCCCACCGCCCGGTAGCCAAGGCGGTGGAGGACGTCCCAAAGGGCCAGGGAGTCCTTGCCCCCGGAAACCGCCACCAAAACCCGCTCGCCCGGTTGGAGCATCCGGTGGCGGCGGATGGCGCGCTCGGTTTCCTTGACAAACCACTCCAGGTAGTGCTCCTTGCACAGGGAAAAGCCCCTGCCCCGAAGCTCCACCTGGGCTTTCTGGCCGCAAACCCTACACACCATGGCCGCTTTCACCCCACCCCCCGGAGATGGCGGAGAGGACCTCCAGGGTCTCCCCCTCCCCCACCCTTTCGTCCAGGGTCAGGAGCTCCTCCCCCCGGATCACCACCACCGTTTCCGGGTTCAGGCCCAGCTCCAGGAGGATTTCCCGCACGGGCCTATCCCCCTTCACCTCCACCTCCTGGCGCTCCGGCAGGCGCAGAACGACCCTCACCCCGCTAGTCTAGCAGGCGGGACCCCACCAGCTCCGTGAGCCTTTGCAGGGTGAGGCGGTTGCGCTTTACGATCTCGGGCCTTCGGGGAACCTCCGGATAGGGGGCCTCGGGGTCGTGGAGGGTGGGGGTGAGGGGCCTCCCCAGCCTCGCCTCCCACGCCAGACGCCAGCCCTCGGGCAGGTGCTCGGGAAGGGGGAGGCCGTGGAAGAGGTGGTAAAGGAGGGCCCAGACCCGGACCGCCCCGTCCAGGCTGTACCCGCCCCCCAGGGTGAGGAGCACCCTCCCCCCCGCGAAGGCCTCCGCATACTCCAGGAGGAGGCGGAACAGCCTTTCGTAGGCCCGGGTGGTGAGGAGGAGGTCCGCCAGGGGGTCCAGATAGTGGGCGTCGGCTCCCGCCTGCACCACCAGCACATCCGGGCGGAAGGCGGAAAGGGCCCAGGGCACCAGGGCCTCGAAGACCTCCAGGTAGCTCTCGTCCTCGGTGAAGGGCTCCAGGGGCAGGTTGAGCTTCCGCCCCACCCCCTCCCCCTTGCCGACCTCGTACACGTGCCCGGTGCCGGGGAAGAGGTAGCGCCCGGACTCGTGGAGGCTCAGGGTGAGAACCCCCCCTTCCTCGTAGTGGATCCACTGCACCCCGTCCCCATGGTGGACGTCGATGTCCAGGTAGGCCACCCTAAGCCCGGCCCGGGTCAGGTGGCGGATGGCCACGGAGAGGTCGTTGTACACGCAAAAGCCCGAGGCACGGTCGTACTGGGCGTGGTGGAGGCCCCCGCCCAGCTGCAGCACCCGCTTCTCCCCCGCCAGCAGGCGCCTCGCCCCTTCCAGGGTCCCCCCCACCAGCGCCCGGGCCGCCCGGTCCATCCCCGGGAAGACCGGCGTGTCCCCCGTGGCGAGGCCGTAGTGCTCCAGATCCGGCACCCGCTCCCCCCGGCTCGCCGCCTCCACCCGCCCCACCAGGCGCTCCGAGTGGACGCTCAAGACCTCCTCCCGGGTGGCCTCCGGGGGAGAGAGGGGCTCCCGCCACACCCCCAGGGCCTGGAGGAGGGAGGTGAGCATCTCCAGGCGCACGGGGCTGAAGGGGTGCCCCGGCCCGAAGTCGTAAAGGCGGTAGGCCTCCCGGTAGATCACCATGGCTTCTGGGGCGGCCAGAGGACGGCAAACCCCTCCTGCCGCAGGCCCTCCGCCAGGAGGTGGGTCTCCAGGGTGTTCACCCGCACCACCGCCCGCACGAAGTCCCCGTCCTCGGGATAGGAGAGGAGGGAGTGGATGTTGACCCCCCTCCCGGCGAGGAAGCCGGTGAGGCGGGCGAGCTCCCCGGGGCGGTCAGGGAGGCGCACCTCCAGCCTCCCGGAAGGCTCCGTGACCCCGGTGAGCCGGAGGAGGGCGTCCAGCAGGTCGATCCCCGTCACGATCCCCACCAGCTCCCCGTCCTCCAGCACGGGTAGGGAGCCGATCTTCCGCTCCCGCATCACCCGGGCCGCCTCCTCCACGGGGTCCAGGGGATGGGCGGTGACCACGCCCTCCGTCATCACCTCCCCCACCTGGGCGCACCCCGGGCAGGGACCCTGGGGGTTCAGGTGGCTGGTGGCCAGGCGGATGTCCCGGTCGGTGATGATTCCCAAAAGCCTTCCCTCCGCCACCACGGGCAGGTGGCGGATGCCCCGTTCCAGGAGGAGCCGAAAGGCGTCCTCCAGGGTCCAGTCCGGCCCCACGGTGACCACGGGGGCCCGCATCACGTCCTTGACGAGCATAGGAAGAGTATACCCCGGCGCGGGGGCTTCGGCCGGGGCCCCCGCGCCGACAGGGGCGGCGCGGGGTGGCGTTAGAGGACGTCGTCCCGGATGCAGGCCTTGAGGTGCCCCGGGCGCACCTCCTTGAGCTCGGGGACCACCTCGGCGCACTCGGGCAGGGCGTAGCGGCAACGGGTGCGGAAAACGCAGCCCGAAGGGGGGTTGATGGGGGAAGGGATGTCGCCCTGGAGGACGATCCTCTCCCGCTTCACCGTGGGATCCGGGATGGGCACCGCCGAGAGCAGGGCCTCGGTGTAGGGGTGCTTGGGGTTGCGGTAGAGCTCCCGGGAGGAGGCCACCTCCATCACCTTGCCCAGGTACATCACCGCCACCCGGTCGGAGATGTACTCCACCACCGCCAGGTCGTGGGCGATGAAGAGCAGGGTGAGCCCCAGCTCCTCCTTGAGGTCCATGAGGAGGTTCACCACCTGGGCCTGGATGGAGACGTCCAGGGCGGACACGGGCTCGTCGGCCACGATGAACTCCGGGGCCACCGCCAGGGCCCGGGCGATGCCGATCCTCTGCCGCTGCCCCCCGGAAAACTCGTGGGGGTAGCGGCGCATGTGGTCCGGGGAGAGGCCCACGAGCTTCAAAAGCTCCGCCACCCTTTCGGTGCGCTCCTCCTGGGTCTTGCCCAGGCCGTGGATGATAAGGGGTTCGGCGATGATGTCCCCCACGGTCATGCGGGGGTTCAGGGAGCTGAAGGGGTCCTGGAAGATGATCTGCATGCGGCGGCGGAAGGGCCGGAGCTTGTCCCTGGGCAGGTCGGTGATGTCCTGGCCGCCAAAGAGGATGCGCCCTCCCGTGGGCTCGATGAGGCGCAAGAGGGTGCGGCCCACCGTGGTCTTGCCGCTTCCCGACTCCCCCACCAGGCCCAAGACCTCCCCCTTCTTGATGCTGAAGGAGACCCCGTCCACCGCCTTGACGCTCCCCACCACCCGGGAGAGGACCCCACCCCGGATGGGGAAGTGCTTTTTCAGGTCCTTGACCTCCAGGAGGATGCTGTCCTTCATGCCCTAACCTCCCGGATCTCCCGCCAGCGCACGCAGCGCACCTGGCGGCCGTCCTCCGCCTCCTCCAAGGGGGGCACCTCCCGGTCGCAAAGCCCCTCCACGTAGTGCTTGCACCGGGGGTGGAAGGCGCACCCCGGGGGGAGGTAAAGGGGGTTGGGCACGTTGCCAGGGATGGCCTCGAGCCGCTGGCGGTGCTCCGCGGCCAGGTCCAGCCGGGGCACCGAGTGGAGAAGCCCCTGGGTGTAGGGATGGCGCGGCTCCTTGAAGAGGGGGACCACGTCCGCTTGCTCCACCGCCCGCCCTGCGTACATCACCACCACCCGGTCCGCCATCTCCGCCACCACCCCCAGGTTGTGGGTGATGAAGAGGATGCTCATGCCGATCTCCTCCTGAAGCTTCTTCATGAGCTCCAGGATCTGCGCCTGGATGGTCACGTCCAGAGCGGTGGTGGGCTCGTCGGCGATGAGCAGGGAGGGGTTGCAGGAAAGGGCCATGGCGATCATCACCCGCTGGCGCATTCCCCCGGACATCTGGTGGGGGTAGTTGGCAAGCCGCTTCTTGGGCTCAGGGATCCCCACCAGGTCCAGCATGTGGGCCGCCAGCTCCATGGCCTCTTTACGGCTTTTCCCCTGGTGGAGCATGATGGCCTCGGCGATCTGGTCCCCCACGGTGTAGACGGGGTTCAGGGAGGTCATGGGTTCCTGAAAGATCATGGCGATGTCGTTGCCCCGGATGCGGCGCATCTCCACTTCGGGAAGCCCGGCCAGATCCCGCACCTTCCCGTCCTTGCCGCGGAAGACGATCTCCCCGCCCACGATCCTGCCGGGGGGCGTGGGGATGAGCCGCATGATGGAAAGCGCGGTCACGCTCTTCCCCGAACCCGACTCCCCCACCACCGCCAGGGTCTCCCCCTTGTTCACATGGAAGGAAACCCCGTCCACCGCCTTCACCACCCCCTCGTCGGTGAAGAAGTGGACCTTGAGGTCTCTCACCTCCAAAAGCCGCTTTTCGTCCATGCGCGCTCCTTCAGGCACCACCATCCAAGCACCTCAACCGTTATACGCTATACCCCAACAAAAGAGAAGGGGCTAACGCCTGCGCCGGGGGTCGAAAGCATCCCGCAGGCCGTCCCCCACGAAGTTCCAGGCCATGATGGAGATGAAAATGAAAAACCCCGGCCAGAGGACCCAGGGACGGTCCACGAAGCTGGCGAACCCCCCGGCCTGGGCCGCCTGCAGGAGTAGCCCCCAGCTGGTGTAGGGCTCCGTCACCCCGAGGCCCAGGAAGGAGAGGCCCGACTCGGCCAGGATAAAGCCCGGGATGGTGAGGGAGAGGCTCACGATGATGTAGCTGGCGGTGGCGGGAAGGACGTGCCGGGCGATGATGCGGGCATCCGAGGCCCCTAGGGCCCTAGCCGCCTGCACATAGTCCATCTCCCGCACGCTGAGGACGATCCCCCGCACCACCCGGGCCAGGCCCCCCCAGCCGATGAAGCCCAGGAGGCCCACCACCAGGTAGAAGGTGATGAGGGGGTCCATGGTGATGGGGAAGACCGCCCGCAAGGAGATGAGGAGGAAGAGGGTGGGGATGGCGGCGATGATCTCCACCAGGCGCATGATCAGGTTGTCAGGGTCCAGGCGGAGGGAGCGGAAGGGCAGGGTGCGGAAGAGGGTGTAGGCCAGCCACAAGGCCGCGCCCGCGGCCAGTACCTGGAGCACCCCGAGGCCGGTGAGGGTGTAGTACTCCCAGGCCAGGTACAAAGCCCCCAAGGCCAGCCCGCCCCAGAAAGCCCAGGACACCGGCCCCAGGAGGAGACCCCGGCCGCGCCATTCCCTGAGGGGCAGGGAGAGGGTGAAGGGGCGGCCCGAGAAGTACCCCGCGATCCCTCCCAGCAGCAGCCCCAAGGCGAAGGAGACCAGGGCGGAGAGGATCCCAATGGTGAGGGAGACCTGCCCGCCATAGATGAGGCGGCTGAAGAGGTCCCGGCCGAAGTTGTCGGTGCCCATGAGGTGGACCCTGGCCGGGGGGTCCACGCCAAAGAGGCGGAGGTCGGCCCGGAACACCCGGAGGATGGTGTAGGGCTGCTCGGGGGTGCGCACCAGGAAGCGGAGGTAGAACCGGCCCTGGGAGGGGTCCTCCTCGTAGCGAGGCTGGAGGGTCAGGGGATCGATGGAGCGCTGGGTCATGTAGACGAAGGGCCGGGTGAACCTCCCCGTTTCCGGGTCCACGAAGTAGATGCGGGAGGGGGGATGGTGGCTCCTCGGAGGGAAGACCTCGTAGTAGTTGGGATCGTAAGGGCTGAAAAAGCCAGCGAAGACGGCAAGCCCATAGAGGACGAAGAGGATGCGCAGACCCCAGACCGCCAAGGGGTGTTTGCGGAACTGGCGCAGGGCTACCTGGGTCAGGCTGGCGGAAGGGGGAGCGGTGGCGGCGCGCAAGGCGACCCTCCTATTCGTAGCGGATCCTGGGGTCCACCCAGGTGAGGAGCAGGTCCGAGAGGAGGTTGCCGATCATGAGAAGGACCAGGCCCATGGTGAGGAAACCGGCCACGGTGTACAGGTCCTGCTGCCGCAAGGAGTCCAGAAGGAGGGGAGTGATCCCCGGCCAGGCCATGACCACCTCCACCAGCCCCGCCCCGGAGATGAGACCCGGCAGGATGGCCCCGATGTTGGCCACAAAGGGGATCACCGCATTCCGCAAGGCGTGCTTGTAGACCACCATCCGCTCGGCCAGGCCCTTGGCCCGGGCGGTGCGGATGTAGTCCTGGGAGAGGACCTCCAGCATCTGCCCCCGCATCACCCGGGAGAAGCCGGCGATATCGCTGGTGGTGACCACGATCACCGGGATCACCGCGTGCCAGGCCACGTTGAGGATCTTCTGCCAGGTGGGAAACTGCTCAAAGCCGGTAGAGGTCATCCCCGAAACGGGGAAGACCATCACCCCCGTGCGGAAGTAGACCTGGAGGATGAGGTACATAAAAATCAGGGCCAGGAAGAAGTTGGGGATGGCCAGGCCCACATAGGCCAGAAAGGAGACCACCCGATCCCCCAGGGAGTACTGGCGCAGGGCCCCGTACACCCCCACGGGAATAGCCACCAGGAAGAGGAGGACGGTCGCGGGGATGACGATGATCATGGAGTTCACCACCCGGGGCCAGACCACCTCCAGCACCGGGGCCTGGTAGGCGAAGGAATAGCCGAGGTTCAGGTGGAGCAGGTTGTGCATCCAAAGGAGGTACTGCTCGTGAACGGGGCGGTCCAGGCCAAACTGGGCGCGGAAGCGGGCGATGGTCTCAGGGGTGAACCGGGGGTCCAGCTCGAACTGGGTGATGTAGTCCCCGGGGGCGAGCTGGATGATGAGGAAGGCCAGGAAGGTGGCCCCGAAAAAGGTGGGGATGAGGTAGAGGAAGCGGCGGAGGATGTACGTGGTCATGGCTTTCCAAAGAACCCCCGGGGCCCGGGGGCCCCGGGGGGCTGGCTCGTCTAGCTCATCTCCGGGCGAAGGTCAGCTCCAGCTGCCTAGCACCCCAGATGCTGGAGATCAGGGGGTCGGGGTGCTGGCCGCCCACCCGGTTGTTCCAGGCGGTGTGGAAGTTGGGCCCGGCGATCTGGATCATGGGAAGAAGCTGGGCCTCGATCTCCTGCATCTGGAAGCCGATCTGCCGCCGGCGCTGGAAGTCCAGCTCCGCCCGGCCCCGAGAGTAGAGGGCGTCCATCAGGGTCTCCCGAGGGTCCAGGCACTGGCCGGAGCGGTTCCACATGTGGAGGTTGCCGTTGCAGGGCACCACGTTGGCGCCGAAGGGCCAGTCCAGCCCCCCGCCGGTGAGGCCGATGATGATGGCGTCGAAGGGCCGGTCGGGGCCGGTGGAGAGGAGCTGGCCCACGAGGACGTTGAAGTCGATGGCGGCGAAGTTCACCCGCACCCCCACCCGCCGGGCCTCGTCCACGAACAGGCGGGCGATCTGCTCCCGCTGCACGTTGCCGGCGTTGGTGGCCAGGTTGAACTCCAGTCTCCGCCCCTGGGCATCGATGAGGAAGCCCTCCCGGTCCCTCCGGGTGAAGCCGAGCTCCGCCAGGAGGCGCTGGGCCTGCTGCGGGTTGTGGTCGAAACGGGGGGCCCGAGGGTTCACCCACTGGGTGAGCACCGGGTAGACGCTGGTGAACATGGGGGTGCCCAGGCCCCCGTAGACCAGCTCCACCACCGCCTGCCGGTTCACCAGGTGGCTCATGGCCCGGCGGAACTTGTCGGAGCGGAAGAGGCTCTGCTTGAAGGGGTCGGAGGCCTTGTTCCAGTTGAAGACCATGAACTGGCTGGAGGCGATGGGGGAGGCGTTGACCTTGATGGTGGCGTCCAGGCGTCTCTCCTCGATGGCCCGGCGGATCTGGGAGATGTGGTCCACGGTGGTGGGGTTGAAGACGTCGATGTTGCCCGCCAGGAACTCGGCCAAGGCGGCGTTGACGTCGCCCACGATGCGGATCTCGTAGCGGTCCAGGTAAGGCAGGGGGTTGCCGGCGGCGTCCCGGTTCCACTCCCCGAAGGTGGGGTTGCGCCGGAAAACGATGCGCTCCCCAGGGCGGTAGCTCTCGATGAGCCAGGGCCCGCCCGAGACGATGTTCTCCGGGCGCTCCGCCAGGGTCCACATCCGCTTGATGCCCTCCGCCCCCTCCCGCTGGTACACGGGGCCGAAGATGTGGGCGGGCCAGGGCTCGAAGCTGGCCACGCTAAAGGCCTCGGCGTCCGTGCGGGGGTAGTTGAAGCGGATGGTGAAGTCGTCGATCTTGGTGAGGGTGATGGGCCGGCCGTCCAGGAAGAAGGAGTCGTAGCTGTTGGAGCCCACGTCCTTGTCGGTGTGGATGCGCCAGGTCATGATCCAGTCGTCGGCGGTGATGGGCCGACCGTCGGACCAGCGCATCCCCCGGCGGATGCGGAAGGTAATCTGCAGGCGGTCCGGGCTTATGGTCCAGGACTCCGCCATGTAGGGGATCCAGTCCCCGGTGGTGGGGTCCCGCCGCACCAGGCCCAAAGGCCCCGCCAGGATGCTGGGCACGTTCCCTGCCTCCGCGGTAATGAAGGGGTTGAAGGTGCGGTAGTCGGAGATGACCGCAGCCCTCAGGGTGCCCCCCCGGCGCACCTCCTCCGGCCTCGCGGTCGTCCACCCTTGGGGCCAGACGAAGTTCTGGGCGCCGGCCGTGCCTACCAGGGCCAAAAGGCCTACCCACAAGAGGCTTTTCCTCATCTCTTNTCGGTTCCCCATCTTTTTATCCCATTCAGCGTCTCACATGTGTCTGTCCAGGTTCAGAGCCACCCCTGCCCTTGGTGCCCTACCCCGGCCTGCACCCCCAGGAGGCCGCTGGGAGAGGCTTCCTTCCCTTTGCGGGTGGGCCGCGGCCCCTTGGCTTGACCCCCGGGGCGGGGCGTGAAAAAATCCCCCGTATGGGAGGGACGATGCGGGCAGTGCTCATGGAGGCCAGGGGGGGGCCGGAAGTGCTCCGGCTTACCACGGTGCCGCTCCCGGAACCGGGTCCCAAGGAGGTGCGCCTTCGCGTCAAGGCGGCGGCCCTCAACCACCTGGACGTCTGGGTGCGCAAAGGGGTGGCCAGCCCCAAGCTACCCCTGCCCCACGTGCTGGGGGCCGACGCCAGCGGGGTGGTGGAGGGGGTGGGCCCGGGGGTTACCGCCTTCGCCCCAGGGGACGAGGTGGTGGTGAACCCCGGCCTCTCCTGCGGGGGGTGCGAGCGGTGCCTGGCGGGGGAGGACAACCTCTGCCCCCGGTACGAGATCCTGGGCGAGCACCGCTGGGGGGCCTACGCCGAGTACCTGGTGGTGCCCGAGGTGAACCTCCTCCGGAAGCCAGCCAACCTCTCCTTCGAGGAAGCCGCCGCCATCCCCCTCACCTTCCTCACCGCCTGGCAGATGGTGGTGGACAAGCTCGGGGTGCGCCCTGGGGAAGATGTGCTGGTGATGGCCGCGGGCAGCGGGGTAAGCGTGGCCGCCATCCAGATCGCCAAGCTCTTCGGAGCCCGGGTCATCGCCACGGCGGGCTCCGAGGAAAAGCTCAGAAAGGCCAAGGAGCTTGGCGCCGACGAAACCGTGAACTACGCCCACCCCGAATGGCCCAAGGAGGTGCGCCGCCTCACCGGGGGGAAGGGGGCGGACAAGGTGGTGGACCACACCGGCGCCCTCTACTTCGAGGGGGTCATAAGGGCCACGGCGAACGGGGGGAAGATCGCCATCGCCGGGGCCTCCTCGGGCTACGAGGGCACCTTGCCCTTCGCCCACGTCTTCTTCCGCCAGCTTAGTATCCTGGGCTCCACCATGGGCTCCAAAAGCCGCCTCTTCCCCATACTGCGGTTCGTAGAGGCAGGGAAGCTCAGGCCGGTGGTGGGGCAGGTGCTGCCCCTAGGGGAAGCGGCGGAAGGCCACCGGCTTTTGGAGGAGCGGCGAGTCTTCGGCAAGGTGGTGCTGCGGGTGGACTGAGGCACGGGCCTTCTGTCCCTCCCCTCGATGGGGCCGCCCGGACCCGGGCCAGGGCGTAGAATGGCCGGAAGAGGTGGGGCCATGGAGCACACGGACGTGATCATCATCGGCGCGGGGCCGGCAGGGCTTTTCGCCGGCTTCTACGTGGGCATGCGGGGCCTTTCCTTTCGCCTTCTGGATCCTTTGCCGGAGCCGGGGGGACAACTCACAGCCCTCTACCCGGAGAAGTACATCTACGACGTGGCGGGATTTCCCAAGGTGTACGCTAAGGATCTGGTAAAAGGTCTGGTGGAGCAGGTGGCCCCCTTCAACCCCCTATACAGCCTGGGGGAGCGGGCGGAAACCCTGCACAGGGAAGATGGCCTTTTCCGGATCGCCACCTCCGCGGGCAACAGCTACACCGCCAAGGCGGTGATCGTGGCCGCAGGGGTGGGGGCCTTTGAGCCCCGGCGCCTGGGGGCTCCTGGAGAACGGGAGCTGGAGGGGAAAGGCGTCTACTACGCGGTCAAGACCAAGGCCGAGTTCCAGGGGAAACGCGTCCTAATCGTGGGCGGAGGGGACAGCGCCGTGGACTGGGCCCTGAACCTCCTGGGCACCGCAGAGGAAATCACCCTCATCCACCGCCGCCCCCAGTTCCGGGCCCACGAGGCCAGCGTGCGGGAGCTGATGCAAGCCCACGAGGAGAGGCGGCTCAAGGTCCTCACCCCCTACGAGGTGCGGCGGATCGAGGGGGACCGCTGGGTGCGCCAGGCGGTGATCTTCCACAACGGGACCCAGGAGGAGCAGGCGCTGGAGGTGGACGCGGTCCTGATCCTGGCGGGCTACCTCACCAAGCTGGGACCTCTGGCAGGCTGGGGGCTGGAGCTGGAAAAGAACAAGATCAAGGTGGACACCACCATGGCCACCAGCATCCCCGGGGTCTACGCCTGCGGGGACATCGTAACCTACCCGGGAAAGCTTCCCCTCATCGCCTTGGGCTTCGGGGAGGCGGCCATTGCCGCCAACCACGCCGCCGCCTACGCCAACCCCGCCCTCAAGGTGAACCCCGGCCACTCCTCGGAAAGAGCCGAGGAGAAGGCCCCCGCCTAAGCCCCCCGTCGTGGTGCAGGCCACGACGGGGGCCCCAAGAAGGCCAGGGGCGACCCCCCTCTCCCCGCCTCGTTGGAGCCCGGGCACCGGCACTTAAAGTTGCCCCGGGCTCCGGCTGGGGTAGCCCCCGCTGGGGCCTTGCCCTAAGATGGGGGCATATGCGGGTTGCCCTTTTCATCGACGGCTCCTACATGTACCATGCGGCCAAGCGCCTGGGCTGGAACGTGGACCACCGCCGGGTCCTCACCCAGTTCGCCACCCCGGAACAGCTCTACAACGCCTTCTACTACGTGCCCATCACCGACCCTGAGGACGAACGCCAGCAGCGCTTCATCGATGCCCTGGTCTTCATGGGCTACACGGTAAGGAGCCGCCTGGTCCGAGGCGAGCCCCGGTTCGAGACCATGATGGCCACCGACCTCCTCACCACCGCTCCCCGCTGGGACCGGGCGGTGGTGGCCAGCGGCTCTGGGGAGCTGGCTTACGCCTTCAGCGCCCTGCGTTCCCTGGGCAAGGAGATCCACCTCCTGGGGCTGCATGAGCTCGCCGACCTCGAGCTTCGCAACCAGGCGGACCGCTTCCTGAACCTTTCCGAGTGGCGGGAGGTGCTCGAGAGGACCATGGGCGGGCGGCGCACCTACGTGGGTTATCCCGTGGCGGCCACGGTGGAGGTGCCTCCGGCCCCGGTGGAAGACCCCCAGCCCTGAACCATGCCCCCTTCCCTACCCCCCTCCCCAAGCCTCAGGGACCTTCTCCCCTACCCAAGGGAAGAGCGGGAGGCTCTGGTCGGCCTCCACCTGGGGGAGGAAGCCGCCCGGGCTTACGACCGCCTGCCGCGCCTCGAGGTCAAGAACCCATGCTCCGGCAAGCGGGCCGCCTACCCGGAATGCAAAAGCGCCCTCCTGGCGGCCGGGCGCTGGGTGGAGGCCATCGGCCAGGCCCGGCGGGGCCAGAGGGTGGACCTCGAGGGCCTGCCCACCGCCCCCCACCACGTCCTCCCCCATGCCCGGGAGATCCGCGCCGCCGCCTCCGCCCTCGGCCTCCCTTACGGGGTGCTGGCCGCCATCGTGGACAACGAGCAGGCCGGGGGGAGGAGGCCTTGGGGCTTTCCCGGGGAGTGCGGGAAGCGGCGGACGGCTTAGCCCAAGGTCTGGCCGAAGTCTAGGGCCCCGCCCCCTTGGGCCGTACCCTGGGCTTGGCCCAGATGAGCTGGGAGGACGCCCTCAAGCAACGGGGCCGCTTGCGCCTCCTGGCTCTACTCCCTGGGTCCCGCCCGGCACAACTACCCCTATTCCCCTCAAAGCTTGGGGGCCCGGAGCCCGGGATCCTGCGCCCTTCCCCCTCCCCATCCTAACGCCCTAGATCCGTTCCATCCAGGGAAGGGGTTCCCCGGGAGGCAAAACGGGCCAGCGGCCCTCCCGCATGTGGCGGAAGATGGCCTCCACCGCCCTTTCCGCCTCCTCCACCCAGGCCTTGGGGTAGAGGGCCCGCTTGGCCAGGAACTCCTCCCGGTCAAAGACCTCGCAGGTGTGGTCGGCCCGGCACTTCACGTCCAGCTCCAGGTCGTACTGGCGCAAGGCCCTGCCCGTCCACTCCGCCGGGGTCTGCACGTTCCAGTAATACTCTAGAACCCTTCCCTGCCGCACGTCCGGGCCACCAGAGTACCAGGCCCCGGGGAAGAAGGCCACATAGGCGTCGTGGTCCAGGACCACCGCCTTCCCCTTGGCCACATGGTGGAAGGTCCCGCCGTGCGGCAAAAGGGTTAGGATCCCTCCGGGCCTCACCTCCACCACCCGCGCCTCCCAGCAGTAATGGAGAGCATCCCTGGGGAACTTCCAAAACTCCACCCGGATCCAATCCCCAGGAGCAAAGGGCCAGCCCATGGCTCCCCGGCTCGGCTTTGGAACGGAGGCCACCCCAGGTAGCCCGAGGTCCAGGGCAGGGGTAAGCCGACCCTACCTCTTGGTGCTGATGCCCAAGACCCTATAGAGGGCGCAGAAGCCGGTGACGGCCGTGAAGAGCAGGACCACCCCCACCACGCCCAGGATCCAGTTCCACGGCGAGGCCGACTGGAAAGCGAAGTAGAACAGGACCAGAGCCAGGATAAACCGAACGACCCGGTCGGCGGTGCTCTCGTTCACCGTCATGTGCCACCTCCACCTTCAGCTTAGCGCAGGCCAAGCCCCTTTGTCTTTCCAGGCCAACCCCTGTGCTACAATGGGTTCCCGGCGCGGGCCGTTAGCTCAATCGGTCAGAGCGGCCGGCTCATAACCGGTTGGTTGCAGGTTCGAGTCCTGCACGGCCCACCAGCTCCAGGACGCAAAAACCCCGCCCCCCAGTGGGGGGCGGGGTTGGCCTTGCCCTTGCGCCTTTTAGGGCGCCCTCCTTTCCCATATCACAGCCCCCCTGCGCCCCCTAAACTTGGGCATATGGACGCCCTGCAAGCCTTCCAAACCCTGGACCTGCGGGTGGGGCGCATCCTAAAGGCCGAGCCCCACGAGAAAGCCCGGAAGCCCAGCTACAAGCTCTGGATCGACCTGGGGCCTTTGGGGGTGAAGACCTCCTCGGCCCAGATCACCGAGCTCTACCGCCCGGAGGAGCTAAAGGGCCGCCTGGTGGTCTGCGCCGTGAACCTGGGCACCCGCGCGATCGCGGGCTTCCCCTCCGAGGTCCTGGTCCTGGGGGCCAAGGACGGGGAGGGCCGGGTGGTCCTCCTCACCGTGGAGCGGGAAGTCCCCTTGGGGGAGAAGGTCTTCTAGCGGGTCCGGGTCACCTTGGCCAGGTGCCGGGGCCGGTCCGGATCCAGGCCCCGGGCGCGGGCCAGGGCCTCGGCCTTGGGGTAGAAGGCCTGGGCCAGGAGGAGGGGGGTGAGTTCGGGGGCCAGGGAGACCGGGACCGGGAGGGGGGTGTGGGCCAGGGCCAGGGCCTCGGGCTCCGGGGAGAGCACGAGGAGGTGGGCCCCCTTGGCCCGGAGGCCCTCCAGGGTCTTCAGGAAGCCCTCCAGGGCCTCGTCCCCCTGCACCAGGGCCAAGAGGGGGAAGCCCTCCTCCAAAAGGGCCTGGGGCCCGTGCAGGAACTCCGCCGCGGAAAACCCCTCCGCGTGCAGGGCGGCCACCTCCTTGAGCTTGAGGGCCGCCTCGAGGGCCACGGGGTAGGTGAAACCCCGCCCCAGGACAAAAAGGCCCTCCGCGTCCTCCAGGTAGGCCAGCTCCCCCCCGGCCTCCAGGGCCCGGTGGAGGGCCTCGGGGAGGGCGGGCAGGGCCTCCCGGAGCCCCGCCCCTTCCAGGAGGTGGGCGAGGAGCTGGGCCGCGGCGGCCAGCATGGCCAGGAAGCTCTTGGTGGCGGCCACCGCCCGTTCCTCCCCCGCATGGAGGGGCAACGCCACCTCCGCCGCCTGGGCCAGGGGGCTATCCTCCCGGTTCACCAGGGCCAGGGTGAGGACCCCCTGGCGGCGGTAGGCGGCCACCATCTCCACCACGTCGGGGCTTTCCCCGCTCTGGCTGAAGGCCAGGAGGAGGGAAGGCAGGGGCGGGCGGGGCAAGGCCCGGTACAGGGTGAGGACGGAAGGGGCCAGGGAGAGGGTGGGCCAGAGGAGGCGGGCCTCGAGGAGGTACTTGGCGAAGAGGGCCGCGTGGTCCGAGCTCCCCCGGGCGGCGGTGAGGACGAGGGCGGGGGGGCGCCGCCTTAGGAAGGCGGCCAAGGCCTTCACCTCGGCCTCGTTCTCCCGGAGGAGGCGCTCCACCACCTGGGGGGCCTCTTCCGCCTCGAGGCGCATGCGGGAAGCCATGTTTTCATTCTACCCGCATGCTACAATCATGCCATGAGCACCCTCCAGATCAAGGGCCTTCCCCCGGAGCTCAAGGAGCGCCTCCTGCGCCGGGCCCGGGCCCGGGGGATCACCCTGAAGGAGCTGGCCCTGGAAGCCCTCTGGAGGGAGCTGGAGGCCGAGGAGTGGGAGGAGCGCCTCGGGAGGCGGGAACCCGCGGACCTGGGCGTGCCCGCGGCCAGGCTCCTGGAGGAGGCCCGGGAGGAAAGGGAGTGAGGCGGCTTGTCCTGGACGCCTCCGCCGCGGGCGAGTACCTCCTCCGCACCCCCCTGGGCCAGGAGGTGGCGGCCCTGGTCCAGGGCGCCCTCCTCTTCGCCCCTGCCCTTCTGGACGCGGAGGTGCTGGCCATCCTGCGCAAGGCGGTGCTCTCCGGAAAGCTGGGGGAGGTGCGGGCCCGGGAGGCCCTGGAAGACCTGGCCCGCTGGCCCCTGCGGCGGGTGGACCACCGCCACCTCCTGGAGGAGGCCTGGGCCCTCAAGGAGCGGGTCACGGCCTACGACGCCCTTTACGTGGCCCTGGCCCGGAGGCTTTCCGCCCCCCTGCTCACCGCCGATGGCCCCCTGGCCCGGACCCCCGACCTGGGGGTTCCCCTGATCCACCTGCGCCCCTAGCCCCTGGTCCCTCCCCGGAAGGGGTGGTATACTTCCACGGATGGACCGCATCGTCATCCGGGGCGCCAGGGAGCACAACCTCAAGAACGTCAACCTGGAGCTCCCCAGGGGCAAGTTCATCGTCATCACCGGAGTCTCGGGCTCGGGGAAGAGCACCCTGGCCTTCGACACCCTTTACGCCGAGGGGCAGCGGCGCTACGTGGAAAGCCTCTCCAGCTACGCCCGCCAGTTCCTGGGGGTCATGGACAAGCCCGAGGTGGAGAGCATCGAGGGCCTCTCCCCTGCCATCTCCATCGACCAGAAGACCACCAGCCACAACCCCCGCTCCACCGTGGGCACGGTGACGGAGGTCCACGACTACCTCCGCCTCCTCTTCGCCCGGGTGGGCACCGCCTACTGCCCGGAGTGCGGCCGCCCCATCGAGAAGCAGTCCGCCAGCGAGATCACCGATCGCCTCCTGCAGCGCCCCCCGGGCACCCGGGCCATCCTCCTGGCCCCCCTGGTGCGGGGGAGGAAAGGGGAGTATCGCAAGCTTTTCCAGCAACTCCAGAAGGAGGGCTACGCCCGGGTGCGGGTGGACGGGGTCATCTACCTCCTGGAGGAGGCCCAGGGCCTGAACCTGGAGAAGTACGAGAAGCACGACATCGACCTGGTGGTGGACCGGCTTGTCCTCAAGGAGGAGGAGCGCCCCCGCATCGCCGAGGGGGTGGAGCTCTGCCTCCTCCGGGGGGAGGGGCTCATGCGGGTCCTCTACCCCGACACGGGGGAGGAGGAGCTCCTCTCGGAGAAGTTCGCCTGCCCCGAGCACGGCTCGGTGCTAGAGGAGCTGGAACCCCGCATCTTCTCCTTCAACGCCCCCTACGGGGCCTGCCCCGCCTGCTCCGGCCTGGGGTACAGGCAGGAGTTCGACCCCGAGCTCATCGTGAACCCTGAGCTCTCCCTGGCCGAGGGGGCCATCCTGCCCTGGGCCCGGGGGCGGGACACGGGCCGGAGCTACCTCTGGGACCGGCTCCGGGCCCTGGCGGAGCACCTGGGCTTCGACCTCAAGACCCCCTTCAAGGACCTCCCGGAGGAAGTGCGCCAGGCGGTGCTCCATGGCCTCCCCGAGCCTTTTGAGGTGGTCTTCCGCCGCGGGGGGAAGGAGACCTTCCGGCTGGAGGTCCACTACGAGGGGGTCATCCCCTGGCTCGCCAAGCGCTACCAGGAGGCGGAGTCGGAGGGGGTGAAGGAAGTCCTGGAAAGCTTTATGTCCCTGAAGCCCTGTCCCGCCTGCGGGGGCACCCGCTACAAGAAGGAGGTGCTCTCCGTGCGGGTGGCGGGGCGGAACATCGCTGAGGTCTCGGCCCTGACGGTGCGGGAGGCCCTAGAGTTTTTCCAGGGCCTGGAGGAGAAGCTCACCCCCTTCCAGGCCCAGATCGCCCGGCCCATCCTCAGGGAGATCGTGGAGCGCCTGGGCTTCCTGGTGGGGGTGGGCCTGGACTACCTCACCCTGGACCGGGCGGCCAACACCCTCTCCGGGGGGGAGGCCCAGCGCATCCGCCTGGCCACCCAGGTGGGCTCGGGGCTCACCGGAGTATTGTACGTGCTGGACGAGCCCAGCATCGGCCTGCATCCCCGGGACAACCAGCGCCTCATCGCCACCCTGAAGCGACTCCAAAGCCTGGGCAACACCCTGATCGTGGTGGAGCACGACGAGGAGACCATCCGGGCCGCGGACTGGATCGTGGACATGGGCCCGGGGGCGGGAATCCACGGGGGGGAGGTGGTGGCGGAAGGCCCCCTGGAGACCATCCTGCAAAGCCCCGAGAGCCTCACCGGGGCCTACCTTAGAGGCGAGAAGAGGATCCCCGTGCCCAAGGAGCGCCGCAAGGGGAACGGCAAGTGGCTGGTCCTCCGGGGGGCCCGGGAGCACAACCTGAAGGGGATGACCCTGCGAATCCCCCTGGGCCGCTTCGTGGCCGTCACCGGCCCCTCGGGCTCGGGGAAGAGCACCCTGATCCACGACGTCCTCTACGCCGCCCTGGCGCAGAGGCTCATGCGGGCCAAGATCACCCCGGGGGCCTTTGAGGCCCTGGAGGGCCTGGAGCACCTGGACAAGGTCATCGAGATCGACCAGTCCCCCATCGGCCGCACCCCCCGCTCCAACCCCGCCACCTACACCGGCATCTTCGACGAGATCCGCGACCTCTTCGCCAAGACCCCGGAGGCCAGGAAGCGGGGCTACGGCCCAGGGCGCTTCTCCTTCAACGTGAAAGGGGGCCGGTGCGAGGCCTGCGGCGGGGACGGCACGGTGAAGATCGAGATGCTCTTCCTGCCCGACCTCTACGTGCCCTGCGAGGTGTGCAAGGGCAAGCGCTACAACAGGGAGACCCTGGAGGTGAAGCTCAGGGGCAAGAGCATCGCCGACGTGCTGGACATGACCGCCGAGGAGGCCCTGGACTTCTTCGGAAACGTGCCCACCATCGCCCGCAAGCTCCAGCTCATGGTGGACGTGGGCCTGGGGTACATGCGCCTGGGCCAGCCCTCCCCCACCCTCTCCGGGGGGGAGGCCCAGCGGATCAAGCTGGCCACGGAGCTGGGCCGCAAGGCCACGGGCCGCACCCTCTACATCCTGGACGAGCCCACCACCGGCCTCCACTTCGACGACGTGGCCAAGCTCCTCGGGGTCCTCCACCGCCTGGTGGACGCGGGCAACACCGTGGTGGTCATCGAGCACAACCTGGACGTGGTGAAGACCGCCGACTGGGTCATCGACCTGGGCCCAGAAGGGGGAGACCGGGGCGGGGAGATCGTAGCCGAGGGCACCCCCGAGGCCGTAGCCGCCACGGGAAGCCCTACCGGGGTCTTCCTGGCCAGGATCCCGGAGATCGCCGAGAGGCTCCGGGTGGCGGCGGACTAAGCACCCCGTCGCGGCTTGCGCCACGGCCGGGCGCTTAGGCCTGGGCCTTCCCGGGCTCCGCCTCACGGGCGAGGATACCCTCCAGGGCCAGGCTCAAAAACTTGTCCAGCTCCTCCTCCAGGTCCCGGTGGGGCGTGTAGGCGGCCCAGCGCAAAGCGGCCAGGAAGTAGAGGTCCGCCAGGGTGCGGCCCATGCGCTCCGAAGACAAATCGCAGCGCACCACCCCCTTCTCCTGCAGGGGCCTGAGCACTTCGGCGATGAGGTCCCCAAGGGGGAGGGCCTGGAAGGCGGCCTTGGCCCGCAAGGGGTCGGGGTTCAGGAGTTCGTAGAGAAGGGGCAGGAGGAGGTCCTTCTCCGCCTTCGTGAACTGGGCGAGCTCGCGGAAGAGGAGGCGCAAGGCCTCCAGGGGGTCCACCCCCTGGGCCAGCCGCCGCCGCACTTCCTCCCGCAAGCGGGAGAGGAGAAGGCTGCCATAGTCCAGGAGGACGGCCTCCTTGTAGGGAAAGTAGTTGAAGAAGGTGCCCCGCGAGATGTGGGCGGCCCTGGCGATGTCGCTGGCGGTGGTTTCCTGGAAACCCCGCTCACGGAAGAGGGCCATGGCCGCCTGGAAGATGCGGTCACGGCGGCGCTTCTTCTGGTATTCCCTGACGGTCATGGGCCTAGTGTACGCCTGTCCAAACTCAGAGGACAACCGCTTTCTTGGCCCAGTCCTCCAAAGCCTGGAGGAGGGCCAGCCCACCCCGGGTGCTGTAGACCTTGCCCTCGCGGTGGAAGGCTAACGCGAGAACCTCGTAGCCCTGCAGGGCCAAGGACCCGGCCACCTCCTCCGCCGCCGCCACCCGGGGCGGGAGCCTTCCCGCCTCGGCCAGAAAAAGATGGGCGTTGAAGCCCAGAAAGAGGGCCTCCAGTCCCTCCCAGACCTCTTCCAAAAAGGCCAGGTAGGCGGCGTCTTGGGCCATGCGGGCGGGCCTCCGGGCGCCTGGGATGAGGAGGGCCCGGGGTGGGGGGGCGGCGGGAAAGGCGTAGGTGGGCGTCCAGACCGAGCCCGCCAGGGCCGGGATGCCCTTACGCCCCTTGGCCACGGTGTAGGCAGGGACTTGCAGGCGACGGGCGGCCTCGAGGGCGATGGCCGCCTCCAGCTCCGAGAACTCGGGGAGAAGCAACACCCCCAGCATGCCTAGGGCAGCGCCTCCTTGGCCGCCTGGTACTCCGCCAAAAGCCGGGCCACCACCTCCTTGGCGGAAGGGATTTCCCGGATGAAGGCCACCCCGTGTCCGGCGGAGTAGACCTCCTTCCAGGCCTTGCCCCCTCCCTGGCGGAAGCGTTCCAGGGACTCCCGCAGGAAGTTGGCGGGCACCCCGGTGACCTCAGGGGTGTACTGGACCTCCTCCGGGGTGGCCCGAAGGAGGGCCTCCTTGTACTCCAGGGGGGCCTCGGACTCCAGGGTGGCGATGAAGCGGGTGCCGATGTAGGCCCCGTCCCCTAAGGCCAAGGCGGCGAGGAGCTGGCGGCCGGTGGCGATGCCCCCGGCGATGAGGACGGGTACCCCCAGCTCCTCCTTGAGCCAGGGGCCCAGAACGAAGGGGCTAATCCCCCCCGCGTGCCCCCCGGCCCCGCTGGCCACGGCCACCAGGGCGTCCGCCCCGGCCTCCACCGCCTTCCTCCCGTGGCGCAGGCCCACCACGTCGCACCAGACGGCACCGCCGTAGGCCTTGACCCGCTCCACCACCCGGGTGGGGTCCCCCAGGGACGTAACCACCAGGGGCACCCTCCGCTCCACCACGGCCCCCAGGTCCTCCTCCAGGCGGGGGTTGTCCTTGAGGATCAGGTTCACCCCAAAGGGCAGGCTCTGGGGAAAGCCTTCCAGAAACTCCCGGAAGGCGGCATGGGTGCGGAAGTTGAGGCTGGGGACGACCCCGATCCCTCCGGCCTCGGCCACCGCCAAGAGGAGCCGGGCCCCGGAGACCAGGAACATGGGGGCGGCCACGATGGGGTAGCGGATACCCAACATGCGGGTGATGGCGGTCTCCATGGGGGAGATTTTACCCGGTTCAAAGATCCCGGGGGAGCCCTAGGGGCCCTGACGGTCCCCCTCCAGGCCCTTGCGGCGCATCTCCCCCCAGACCCCCCGCTTGCGCCACACCTGGAAGGTGGCCAAGAAGCGCTCCAGAGCCAGGAGCTGGCGGTAGCCTAAGGCCTCTAGCAGGGCCAGGAAAAGGAGGGCCAGGCGGTCGGAGAGCCGGGGATAGCGCTTAAGGAGGAGGGTTTCCATCCCCACTCCCAGCTGGGAGAGGAGGACCCCATACCCCACGGCCAGGAGCAGAAAGAGGAGGGCGAACTCGGCGCTGAGGAGACCCAGGAGGTAGAGGACCGGTAGAAGCAGGTAGCCCAAAACTTCCACCACCGGGGCCAGGGCCTCGAAGAGGAGGAAGTAGGGCATGGCTACAAACCCCAGGCGGCCGTAGCGGGGGTTGAAGAGCATGGCTCGGTGCCGCCAGAGGACCTCCCAAAGCCCCCGGTGCCAGCGGTTGCGCTGGCGGCGGAGGGTCTTCCAGTCGGAGGGAACCTCGGTGTAGCAGATGGGGTCCGGGGTGTAGAGGATGCGGTAGGGGCGCCCTTCCTCCCGGGCCCGACGGTGGAGGCGTACCACCAGCTCCATGTCCTCCCCCACGGTGTCCGCACGGTAGCCCCCCGCCCGGAGGACGGCCTCGCGGCGGAAGAGGCCGAAGGCCCCGGAGATGATGAGCAGGGCCCCCATGGCGCTCCACCCCGCCCGGCCCAGGAAGAAGGCCCGGGCGTACTCTAGGACCTGCATCTTCTCCAAGAAGCCGTGGGGCAGTCGCATCGCCTCCACCGCCCCTTCGCGGACCACGGCGCCGTTCAGGGGCCTTATGGTCCCCCCCACGGCCAGCACCCGGTCGTCCTCCAGGAAGAGGCGGCTGGCCCGGAGGAGGGCCTGGGCGTCCAGGAGACTGTCGGCATCCACCGCGCAGAAGAGGGGGTAGCGGGCCAGATTCAGCCCGGCGTTCAGGGCGTCGGCCTTGCCCCCGTTCTCCTTGTCCACCACGATCAGGTTGGGATGGACCAGGGAACGGTACACCCCCCGGATAGGCCGGGCAGGCAGGACCCGGCGAAACACCCAGTCCACCCTCACCAGCCGGAAGGCCGCCTGCAAAACCTCCAGGGTCCGGTCGGTGGGTCCATCGGCCACCACGATCACCTCAAACTCCGGATAGTGAAGGTTCAGGAAGGAACGTACGGAGGCCACGATGGACTTCTCCTCGTTGTAGGTGGGCACCAGTATGGAGATGGGCAGGTAGGCCTCCCGCTCCAGAAGGTCCTTGAGGGCAAGCTCAGAGAGCTCCCGGGCGTAGCGGGCCACCATGCCGAGCCCGAAGAGAGCGAAGAGGGCGTAGAGGAGGTTGAGGATGGCAAAGTACCAGAGCACCAGAACCTGGTAGGCGAACAAAAGGGCAGGGAGAAGGCTCATGCTGCCTCCCGCAAGACCTGCTCGGCCATGGCCCGGCCGTAGGGATCGGGGTGTTTTCGGGCAGCCTGGGCAAGAAGCCCGGGATCCAGGAGGCGGAGCCCCTCCGCAGCCGCCCGCCGCACATAGAAGGAGGGGTCCCTGAGGGCTTGCCACAGGGCCCGGCGGGCCAGGTCGTTGCGCAGCAGGGCGAGGAGCCGGGCCGCGTGGACCCGCAGGAACTCCCGCTCGTCTTTGAGGGCAGCGAGCAGCACCTCCTCAAACCCTTTGGGGGAGTGGCCCAGGCGTAGGAGGGCGCGCATAGCCGCTGCCTTGAGTTCCGGGTCGGGATGCTCGAGAAACGCCGAAGCCGCCTCCGCCAGGCCCTGGAACTTGAGCCGGCCGATGGCCTCCAGGGCCGCCCAACGTTCCTCCACGCCCCCCGCCTCGAGAAGGAGGCTCGCTGCCGGCCCGATCTGCTCCTCCAGAAGGAGCAAAGCCTCCAGGAGCGCCCCCCGGGGCAGGGCGGCCTGGAGCAGGGCTTGGGCAAAGGAGAGAACCCCCTCTTCCCGGGCCACCCGCGCCCCAGCCCGGGCCGCGGCCAGGCGGAGAACGGGGTCTGGATGGTCCAGGTAGGTCAGGATCAAGTCCAAGGTTTCCGGCAAGCGGGCCTGGGCCAAGGCCTCGAGGGCCTCCAGCCGCGCCGGACGGAAGGCAAACCGCCCCCGCAGCACCCGGTCCCAGGGCGGATCGGCCCGGCGCAGCCAGTCGGCCAGGCGTTGGGAGAGCTCACCCTTGAGCATCTCTCTGAGGGCGAGCAAGGCCTCCAGGGCCGGCCTAGGCCAGGGAGGAGGGGGGAGGGATTCCTCGGCGAAGAGGGCGCGGGTAAAGCGGGAAAGCCAAGCCTCGTAGTCCCGCCGGTCCTGAAGCTCCCTGGCTTGGGTGTAAGCGTGGTAGAGGAGGATATAGGCGGAGAGGAAAGCCAGGGCCACCCCGGTGAGGAGGAGCGCCTGGAAGAGAATCCGCTGGGCCGCGGGGTAATCCCACAGGCCCAGAAGCCTTCCGGAGAAGGCCAGGACCAGCCCCCCTAGGGCCACCCCCTCGAGGACCACCACCAGGAAGACCAAGAGGGCGTAAAGCCGCTCACCGCGCCGCCACATACCGCTCCAAGCGATGGAGCAGCTCCCCTGGGCTAAAGGGCTTGGTGAGGTAATCCTGCGCCCCCAGAGCCAGGGCCTCAGCCGCGTTGCGCTCCTGCTTGAGGCCGGAGAGCACCAGGACGGGGGTGCTCTTCCTAAGCTCCCCCCTCAGGTAGCGCAGGAGGTCCAGGCCCGAGCCCCCGGGCAGGTTGAGGTCCAAGATGACGGCGTCCCAGTCCCGGCACAAAGCCCCCCTAGCGGCAGCATGGTCACCGACCACCACAGGCTCGTATCCCGCTCGCTTCAGAGCCAGCTCCAGCACCTTGGCCACCGCCGGATCGTCCTCCANTAAGGTGTGCCCCCCTATTAAACACGGACCCTTACACATAAATCCTTACACGACCTCCTCCACCATCAGGATCCGCATAAGGGCCTCCTAGAAGGCAGGGTAGGGGGTGGTTGTGAAAAACGCGCGAAAAAGGCAGCCCTAAGATCCTACTCCGGGAGGCTCGCCACCTCGAGAGCGGAACGGAAGCGGCCTCCTTCGGCCAACCCCCAGCAGGCATCCAGGCTGGCGGAATCCGAGGCCAGCACCTGCTAGTGGCTTGACGCGGCCTCCACGCGGCACCCCCGCTGCAACCTTCCCTGTCCAACCCGAGGAGAGGCATGCCCCTTCTTCCGCCAGGCCCCCCATCCGCAAGGTGGCCCTTCAGACTAACGACGAGGCGGGCGTGGGGCGGTAGCCTCCCCTAGCCCCCAGTCAAGGCTTGGGGGCCATCACCACCAGGAGGAGAGCCGGGTTCGCCGACTCGTTGCGCACCCCGTGGGGCACCCCAGCCCGGGCCAGGGCCGCCATCCCCGGGGCCAGAAGGGCCTCCTCCTCCCCGACCTGGACCACCACCTCCCCTTCCAGGACGTAGTAGACCTTGTCCGAACCCTCGTGGACGTGCACCCTCTGGGTCTGCCCGGGCAGGAGAGCGTAGAGGTCATAGAACATGCGCTCGGAGTGGAACACGGGGATCTTGGCCATCTTCTCCGGGCTGTAACGGGCCAGGCTCTTGAGGTCCTTGATCTCCATGCTCCCGAGTCTACTTGACGGAGGCCCTTTGGGGCACTAGACTAACCTTTGCGCGCCGGGGAGTAGCGCAGCCTGGTAGCGCACACGCTTGGGGTGCGTGTGGTCGTCGGTTCAAATCCGGCCTCCCCGACCAAAAGGCCCCCGCCTAGAAGGACGGGGGCCAGTTCTTAATCTATTTCAGGCCAGCGCCCACGCTTCCTCCATAACACGCTTGGCATTGGCCACTATCAAACCGGGCCGCTCGCCTCTCAGCAAGGGCCGCACCTCCGCGCTAACCACCGGGCGGCGGTCAGGGTTTAAAAAACCCACATCTAGGAGCAAGCGGAAAAAGCCCCGAACCTCGTTTACATCTATCTCTCCCCCCGGCAACCCAAAGCGAGGCTGCAAATCCCCGTAAGCGACATGGCAAATGTCCTTGGTAAAACAATTGCCAATATGTACATGCGTGAGAAAGTCTTTCACCATGGGGATAGCTTGCTCTGGGGACTCACGCAGCAAGGGAAAATGGGAGAGATCCACAACCAAGCCAAAATCTGGGTAGTGCCTCCTAACAGCCTTGGCGATATCTAGGGCATCGGTAGACGGACCAATTAAGGACTCCTTATCCACGCCCCTATCAAACACCTTGAGGGTCAGCAGGGGGTCCCCGTAATCCCTAGCAAACTCCCTCAGCTCCAATATAACATCAACCAGCACTTGCTTGGCCTCCTCCCTGCGTTCTGGACCGGGGTCCTTGCCGGCAGCAAGGCGAATCCATCGTGCCCCAAGATGGCAGGCCTCCCGAATGCAGTTCTTCACTTGGTTCACAGCCCGCCTTCTCACCTCGGCATCTAAAGCACTCAGACTTAGCTTCTGGCTAAACAAAGCCGGCTGCGTAGCGTAGGCTACCTCTAAGTGGCTCTGCTCTAGAATATATCTAGCCTCGTCCCTAACCCGGGGATCCTTGATCCATCCCACCTCTACCACCGAGAAGAAGGTATCCTCGGCAAGCTTTTCCAAGCTCTCTAAGATAGGACCGGTACCCTCTTCTACAGGATACGCCTTGAAATGGACGATGCCGGGGCGCATATATCGCTTTATGGGTGCTTCCATACGTTTCCTCCCCTAACTATCCCCTCGGATGTATGCTTCCAGCTGTTGGATCAAAAAGGCCTGTTCCTTTAGAAGGGCATTTACAACGTCGCCAATGGAGAGAACACCTATCACATGGCCTTTATCGTCTAGCACAGGCAGGTGCCGCACCCTTTTCTCCGTCATTAAAGTCATGGCATCCAAAACGGTCTGTTTGGGATTTATCGTGAAAACTGACCATTCCATTACATCAGCAACCGGTCTGTCTAAAAAACAACCCGAGCTCCCACACATCACACCCCGTGCAAAACCCTTCTCCGAGAAGATACCCAGGAGCCGTCCTCCTTGCGTTACCAAAAGGGCCCCTATATCTAGAGAGATCATCCTCTCTAAAGCTTGTCTTACCTTGGTGTCAGGTGGTACGGAATGGACGTACATTCCTTTTCTCAGAAGGATCTGGAACACTGTCATATGGTTCAAGGCTATTGCCTCCTAGTAGGGGCATACCTACTGGCGTATAGACCACGACACACGGCCCCCCTCTACCTCCTCACCTCTATTGCCTAGGGAAGCACCACAACCTTGATGGCGTCTCCTGCCCTCTCTCTGGCTGTGCGTATCGCCTGCGGCAAGTCGTCTAAGCGAAAACGGTGGGTTACCAAAGGCTTCAGATTAAGCCTTCCCTGCTCTACCAAACCAATGGCCCTGCGCACCGCCATTTGCCCCTCGCCACGAATGCCGTACATGTAAATGTTGTTGCGCACCATATATGCGGTGTCCACAACGGGCGGTTCGTGACTAAAGGCCGCAAGGCAAATTCTGCCCCCCCTTTTGAGCATCCAAAGGCCCTCGTTCACCGCGTTGGGTGCACCAGAGCACTCTATTACAAGATCAGCTCCAAAACCGTTTGTCAGTCTCCGCACCTCCTCTACCACATCAGGTTGCCTTTTAACGTTAATCACGTAATCAGCACCCAAGCTTCGCCCTAATTCCAAGCGATTATCTCTGGTTCCTGTAAGGATTACGCGCGCTCCAAGAGCCTTTGCGCAGGCCACAGCCATTAGGCCTATTGGCCCCGGGCCAACGACCACTAGCGTATCGCCAGCTACCAACCCCCCAAGGACATCTATAGCGTACATAGCAGTGCCAGCGGTAACAATTAAGGTGGCCTCGTCCCATGGGATATGCTCCGGGATTTTGTGAACAGTATTGACGTGGTTTACCACATACTCTGCGAACCCACCATCAGTCGTCAGTCCATTGGCACGGTGTCCCTTTTCTCTGCGGCTATAGTTCAGGCAGGACGTATACATGCCCTGTCGACAACGCTCACAGCGCCCACAGCCGGCATGCACTTCGACAGCCACGCGGTCTCCCACTTGGAACTCATCCACATCAGGCCCCAAAGAAACCACGGTTCCCACGTACTCATGACCAATAACAAGGCCCTTGTGGAAGGGAAGTTCATTGTCCACCTGCGCCGGCAAACCCTTCTCCAAGATCTCCAGGTCGGTGCCACAAATTGCCACCGCCTGGATCTTGATCAGGACCTCAGCCGAACCCGGCATTGGAACAGGCTTCTCTGTAGGAACCAGCTCCCACGGACCGCCGAGCACCCATGCCCTCATCGTCTTAGGGAAAGCTTCGGTCATGCCTATTCACCCCCCGAATCACCCCTCTGCTCCTCCCACCAGGAAAGCAAGTCTTCAAGAGCACGGATCAGATGCTCCTCCATCAAAACTTGGCTTTGATCTACATTGCCCTCCTTCACTGCCTCTAGGATCGCTTGGTGTTCCCCCAAAGCTTGCTGTATCCGCCCGGGGATGTGAGCCGCTCGCCCCACTAAGAACTCCACTTTTAGGGCGATCTCCAGAGCCATCTTCTCTAGATACTTGTTTTTCGCCGCACGGATAAGCCTAGAATGAAACTCCTGGTTGTATTCATGAAACTTAACCAAACCATTCCGGCTCTGCGCAAGGCTGACCATAGCTTTGTGCAGCTCCTCAAGGGCCCTGATCTCCTCTGGCAGAATGCGCCGGGCAGCTAACCCAGCCGCGTACTTTTCCAATGCACACCTCAGTTCGTAGACCTCAACGATCTCCTCCTTGGTAAAGACTTTTACCCTAAACCCAACATGAGGGAACTTCTCTAAAAGGCCATCTCCTACAAGCCGGGTAAGGGCTTCTCTGACTGGCACAATACTCACACCTAGCTTTTGGGCCAGCGGTTCAATCCGCAACCAAGCTCCGGGAGGATAGGACCCGTTTAGGATCTCCTTCCGTATAGCCTCATAGGCCTGATCCGCCAACAAAGAACGATCGACCGCTCCGCCTACACTGGTAAGCACATTCACCCGACGCCGCATTCTCGTTTCCCCCACTAGCACCAACTCACCCACAGGGACTAAACCCCCAGGGCTTGACAAAATATATGATATGCGATAGCCTAAGCCCTGTCAACTCCCCAAACCTCTTCGCCCATCCCCAACCGGGAGTAGACGCTGGGAGGTGAACAGATGTCAAAGCGGCTCAGGAACCTACTAGAGATGCCCTATGTGGACGTGGCTGAGCGGTTAAAGGAGGGCTGTGATACGGTCCTCGTACCGGTGGGTAGTACTGAGAAGCACGGTCCCCATATCCCCCTGGGGACCGACAGCCTGATCACCTATCACGTCGTCCAGGAAGCAGCAGAAGCAGCCGACGTCCTGCACACCCCATTGATGCCCTTCGGCTACTCTCCACACCACATGGGCTTGCCCGGAGAAGGCACCGGCTCAGTAACCTTAGCAGCTGAAACCTACAGGCGAGTACTCCACGACGTCGCTCGGAGCCTTATCTTTCACGGATTTAAAAAGATCATCTTTGTCTCCCACCACGGCTCTAACACCAAACCCATTGACGAGATTCTCCGAGCTCTACGCTATGCAACGGGTGCTTTCCTAGCCTTCTACAAAACGCCCACAGAGAGAGAGATAGAACTTCTTAAGGGAATCCTGGAAGGACCACCCGAGGAAACGCCAGGATGGCACTCTGGAGAACTGGAAACCTCAGCCATGATGGCGCTGGTTCCCCACGCCGTGTTCATGGAGCGGGCACGGGAAGGAAGGGCTCACGCCCCGAGTTGGATGGGGCCTGCCTTTAGCAAGAAAGATGGTACAGGCACGGTGATCTTCCAAGGGTCAGAGAACATATGGGTTCCTATGGAGCACCACGAGTACGCGGACTGGGCGACGATTGGCAACCCCTTCCGCGCATCCGCGGAGAAGGGACAGAAGGTCCTGGCCAAGATGGCCGAGCACCTAGCAGCTTTTGTAGAAGAGGCCAAAAGGTTTCCCGTCACGCTAACCACCTTGGACTTCCCTGAACGGGCCTGGTATTAGGGGGCAAAATGGGGGGGATCGGCTTGGCCATTGTGGCAACCCTAGATACTAAGGGCTGGGAAGCCGCCTTCCTACGCGATGTCCTCGAGGATCAAGGCGCTCAACCTTACTTGGTAGATATCGGCATCCACCGATCCCCTCCCTTTTCCCCCAGCGTTTCGCGGGAAGAAGTAGCTAATGCAGTANTTTGGCTTGTCAAGGGGGTATGCATTGAATATCCGAAAGGGGGGCAGTAGGCTTTACCCTGGAAGAGCTGAGCAAGCTTTCCAGGGCCGAGGCCATTGCCGCGATGGGGAAAGGTGCGGGCCGAGTCCTGGTCCGGCTCTGGTCAGCAGGCCTGATCCAGGGTGCGCTTGCCTTGGGAGGAAATCAAGGAAGCGCTGCAGGCGGCACCGCCCTCCAAGCCTTACCCTTGGGTGTACCCAAAATCTTGCTGTCCACTGTGGCGTCAGGGAATATAAGGCCATTCGTCGGCTCACGAGATATCTTTGTCATTTTTTCCGTTGTTGACTTTGTGGGTGGCCCTAATCAGCTAAGTAGGCAAATCCTATCCCGAGCCGCAACAAGTCTGCTCCAAATGGCGAGATCCTGGGGTGCGCTGTTGCCTTCCCCAGACCTTAAAAACTTAGTAGCCCTTTCCGCTCTGGGCAACACCACCCCCTTGGTGGAAAACTGCCTCCAGCAGCTCCCCGTCCTGGGAATGGAAGGCGTAGTCTTCCACGCCTCGGGAGCGGGGGGAGCAGCTATGGAAGACCTCATTCGGGCCGGATGGTTCTCCGCCGTACTTGACCTCACTACCCACGAGCTGGTGGGTGAGGCTCTTGGCTACGACATTTACACACCCACTCAGCCAGGGAGGTTACAGGCTGCAGCCGAACTCGGGCTCCCCATGGTGGTTTCGGTTGGAGGTTTAGATTACTATGTTTTTGGAGCCCCATCAACGATCCCAGAACACCTAAGGGATCGGAAGACACTTCTACACAACCCCTTTAACGCGAACGTCGCTTTGAAGACGGAAGAATTCGCCCGCGTGGCTGAGGCTCTGTGCCACCGCCTAAACCCTGCTCGCGGCCCCGTTGCACTTATTATTCCTTTGAAAGGCTTTTCCCAGTATGGGGAAGAAGGGGGGCCCTTTTGGAACCCGGAGGGAATAGAGATTTTTGTGCGCACCGTGCAGTCGAACCTCAGCAGCCGACACCACTTGCATATTCTCAATGCCCCCATCAATTCCTCTCAAGTGGTCAAGGTTGCCATTTCAGAACTCAGGAAGTTTTTGGGGGGGGGCCGTGCCAAAGGGTAAAGGCATCGAGGAAATTAAACAAGAGCTATGCCGTTTCGCAAAACTGGCCTGGGAGCGGCGGCTGATTGCCGGTTTAGGAGGGAACGTGAGCGCCCGTGTCCCCGGTGAAGAGCTGATTTTGATCACCGCCAGCGGCGTTTCCCTAAGGGATACGGCACCTCGCAACCTGATAGCGGTAAATCTCGATGGCGAACTTGTGGATAAAGCAAGCAATCTGACCCCTTCTAAAGAGTTGGGAATGCATTTGGCAGCCTATCGCCTCAGGGAAGAAGTCAAAGCCGTTTTTCACCTTCACCCCCCCCATGCCACTGCCTTTGCCACTTGGGGTTCGCCCCTCCCCTTAGTGGTAGATGGCGCCAAAGCCCGGTTTGGCTACGTGCCTTGTTTGGACTATGCGCCTTCGGGATCGGAGATGTTGCATAACATCGTACAGAAAGGTATAGGGCTATTCCCGAACGCTTGGGCTTATCTGCTCAAGAACCATGGCTCCATAACCTTAGGGCGCTCTGTTGCAGAAGCCTTCTACCTTGCGGATCTGTTGGAAGATGCCGCCAAAATCGCCCTCTTAAGTACGTTAGCACGCGGTGGATATCCGGAAGTCCCCCGTTAGTGCTTGGACTGATGTCGAAGAGGAGGGATGCGGGATGAAGAAGACGGTTTTTTTGGCGACACTCTTAGGTGTAGGGATAGCTCTTCTCTGGGCATGGGCCCAAGAACGCTTTCCCTCAAGGCCAGTGAACCTTGTTATTCCCTTCGAAGCGGGGGGCTCGGCGGACATCGAAGCCAGAGTTTTCGCCCGTCTTCTGGAAGCCAAAATCGGGCAGCCTGTGGTGCCCGTTAACCGGCCCGGTGGGGGGGGGGGCCGTGGGTTACGCTTTCCTACGCACCTCACCCGCAGATGGCTATACCGTCGCTTGGGCTTCGCCTGCGCTGCTGACCAATTACCGTATGGGCACAATGCCCTTTTCCCATAGGGAGCTTACTCCCATAGCCATGGTTTCTGTCCAGGCCATGGCTTGGGTGATTCGGACAGACGCTCCTTGGAGAACGCTGGAAGACTTGGCCCGCTTTGCCCAATCCAACCCAGGAAGGGTACGGGTCGCTACCGCGGGGGTAGGAAGTGGTACAGACATGGCCGCCATTGCGGTAGCCAATGCCCTCAGAATTCAGATTGTACGTGTCCCTTTGGGATCAGGTGCGCGGGTACCCGCTTTGCTTCGGGGGGACGTCGAAGTGGCCTCCTTACCGATCCCCGAGGCCATAGAACACGTCAAAGCTGGCCAGCTCCGCGTTCTGGTGGTTACCACTAGGGAACGGGATCCTGCAGTCCCAGAAGCGCCCACACTCAGAGATTTGGGGTTCAACTTAAGCCTTGAACTCTTTAGGGGATTGGTTGGGCCTCGGGGCATACCTGCAGAAAGGATCCAGATCCTGGCAGAAGCAGTCCGAAGGGCAGCGGGAGATCCTGAGTGGCGGCACTTCGGCGAACGCAACTCTTTTATCCCCCGCTACATGGGCCCCCAAGCCTTTGCTGCTTATTTGGACCAACAAGACTTCGTGATCCGTTCCGCGTTAGGAGCAGGCCGCTAGGCCAGGTCTCTCAGACATGTAGGAGGGGGCGGGCCGGAGAAAATAAAGTGAAAGGGGGCTCCCAAAAGATGCCTGTCCATCGGGGGAATCTCTCCGAGCTGACCTTGGGTATAGCCGGAATGGCCTTCGCCATTTGGTATGGCCTGGGGGCTCTGGACCTTTTGGGGGGGTTTTCGCCCACCTATCTTAGCCCTGGTCTCGTGCCTCTGCTGGTGAGTGGGATCCTGGCCCTTCTTTTCGCAACTTATACCCTTATTAATGCCATTGAAGCCTGGAACGCCCGCAGGGGCAAACCCTCTTCGACCTTGGATCAGGATCCAGGGAAAGAAAGTAACTGGAGAACCCTATTCCTCCTTGTAGGGCTCACCGGGCTCTACACTCTAGGAATCCACCAGTTGGGCTTCTTAATCGCCACTCCCCCCTATATCCTCCTCGTCTTGCACTTCTGTGGGGTCAGGTTAGCCCATCGGCCTACGCAGCCGCTGTTCTGGTCTATCGGAATCACTATAGGTCTCTATGTGATTTTTCACGAGGTTTTTGGAGTTCCCGTGCCGGGTATCGGGGGAAGGTAATGGTAGAGCTTGGGCACGCGCTAGCCAATGTAGTTACTTTGCCAACGCTAATCTCGCTGCTAATTGGCATTGTCCTCGGCCTCTTGGGTGGCGCCTTGCCCGGAATCACCATCACCCTAACCATGGTTTTGCTTCTACCTTTTACCTTTTACCTCTCTCCTGAAGCCTCTATCGCCCTCCTCCTCGGAACTTACGTAGCCGGCTTTACTGGAGGCGCGTTTTCCGCCATAACCCTTAACATGCCCGGAACGCCATCGGCAGCGGGAACGGCTCTGGACGGTTACCCCCTGGCCCAGAAGGGTCAAGCCGACCTGGCCCTCTTCCTGGCCATCATCGGCTCTCTGTTCGGGGGTGTCCTGGGATTCTTGGTTTTGGTTTCCTTCACGCCTGTCGTCGCCAGCTTCGCCATACGCTTTGGCCCTCCGGAAGTCGCAATGCTAATCCTTAGCGCTTTAACCTTGGTCATCGTCTTCAGCAGCGGTAACCTCCTCAAAGGCCTTCTTTCCGCAGGCATCGGTGCAGCCCTGGCACTAGTGGGTTTGGATCCCGTTACGGGAGTTCCTCGGTACACCCTTGGGCAGCTAGAGCTACAGGATGGGATTCCTTTTCTTATCGCCCTCATAGGTCTCTTTGCTTTTCCTCAGCTGGTACAGGCGCTCGGCGGTCGAAAAGACGTATTCGTAAAACCCATGCCCTTTCGTGTAAGGCAACTCCTTCAACGTGCCCTCTCATGGTCCATGGTCCGGGTCGCAGCGGTAGGTGCCCTTATTGGTACGATGGTAGGCGCTATCCCGGGAACGGGGGGGCCAATCGCGGTGTTCCTTGCGTATGGAGCGATACGCCGTGTGCTCCCACGCGAGCGGCGGACCTTGCTAGGAAAGGGGGCTCCGGAAGGGGTGGTGGCCTGCGAGGCATCCAACAGCGCAGTCAGTCCGGGAGCGCTGATGCCCCTCATAACCCTTGGGATTCCCGGGGATCCCGTGACAGCGGTCCTTCTGGGAGCACTGATCATTCACGGTCTGGCTCCGGGACCCTTGTTCTTCCAGCAAAACACCACTTTTGTCTACGAGATCTTTGCCGTGGTAGCCTTGGCTATTCTGCTGACCTCCCTGGTAGCTCTGCTAGGAGCCAGACTCCTTTTGCTGGCCCTGAACCTACCGCGCCCATACTTGGCATCTCTTATCTCTACCCTGGTGCTTCTCGGGACATACAGCATCCGCAACAACTTTTTTGATGTTGGCCTGATGCTCCTCTTCGGCGTCCTGGGGTTTGTCTTTCAACGCTTTAACTTTCCCGTAGTTCCCCTTTTACTTGCCATCATCCTTTTCCGACCACTGGAACAAAACCTGCGCATGGCTCTAACCTTATCCGGAGGTGATCTAGGAATTTTTCTTAACCGCCCCATAGCTCTTCTCTTTTTGCTGGTCGCCACTGCGGCCCTTTTCGCTAGCCTCAGGGGAGAGTATCTTAGAGCACTCCAGAGAAAGCGGGGTTTTTCTTAAAGTAGGGCACAGCTAGATCTGAGATAAGCCCTTTTACGGACCCTTCAGGCGGATCAGGGCTTTCCTCAGTTCCCCCAGGTTCTCCCTTAGGGAACGCTCGTTGAAAAGGGCACTCCCCGCCACCGCCACGTCCGCCCCCGCTCCAAAGACCTCCCCCACCGTGTCCTTGTTCACACCCCCGTCCACCTCGATCAGGCAGCCGGGGTTCAGCCGGTCCCGCATCTCCTTGAGGCGGCCCAACCTCCCCGTGGCAGCGGGGATGTACTTCTGCCCCCCAAACCCTGGGTTCACGCTCATGAGGAGGGCCAGGTCCAGCTCGGGCAGAAGGGGCGCGAAGGCCTCCAAGGGGGTGGCAGGGTTCACCGCCAGCCCCGCCCTCTTCCCGAGCTCCTTCACCTTCTGCACCGCCCTGTGGGCGTGGGGGGTGGCCTCGAAGTGGATGGTGATGAGGTCGGCCCCGGCCCGGGCGAAGTCCTCCAGGTAGCGCTCCGGGTGCACGATCATGAGGTGCACGTCCAGGGGCAAGGCCGTGACCCGCCGGACCGCCTCCACCAGGAGAGGCCCGAAGGTGAGGTTAGGGACAAAGACCCCGTCCATCACGTCCAGGTGGATCCAGTCCACCCCGGCCGCCTCCGCTTCCCGGATCTCCTCCCCTAGCCTGGTCAGGTCCGCCGTGAGGATGGAAGCCGCAAAGCGCACAGGGCCACTATACCTTCCGCACCAGGCGGTAGGCCCAGGCCAAGGCCAGGATCATGAGAGAGAGGAGCAAAAGCTCCGCCAAAACCGCCTGGAAACCCGGGTGGTCCAGGGCGAAGGGGAACTTCTGTAGGCCCTCGGCGGTCACCACCAGAATCCTCCGCACCCCGGCGATGATGCCGATGATCAGGAAGGGCTCCACCTGGAGCTGGCCCTCCTTGGCGAAGCGCATGACGGTGTAAAGGATCTCCGCCATCATCAGAGCCAGGAGCACCCGGTCCAGGAGGAAGATGGCCAGCCGATCCCCCTGCCTTTGGAAGAGGAGCTCGGTCCCCTCCACCAAGGCACTCCCCAGGAGGTAGGCCGCCCCTAGGATGACCATGAGCCCGGCGAAGAGGTAGATGGCGCGCTCCGCCAGGGGAAAGAAGGCCTGCAGCCTGTCCATAGGGGGAGGATAGCGGGAGAGGTGCTTCTGCAAAAGAGGGCGCGGGGCGGTGTGCCTACTCCAAAAGGTCCAGAAAGGCCTCCACCACCCGCTTTGGGGTGAAGCCCAGCCTCTCGTAGACCTCGGGGTAGGGAGCGCTGGCCCCGAAGCGGTCCAGGCCCACCGCCTTATGGGCGTAGCGTTCCCAGCCCAAGGTGGCCCCCGCCTCCACCGCCAGGGTGGGGAGGCCTGGCGGGAGGACCTCCTTCCGGTACGCCTGGGGCTGGGCCGCGAAGAGCTCGAAGGAGGGCAGGCTCACCACCCGCACCCGGCGGCCTCTCTCGGCCAGGAGAGCCCTGGCCTCCAGGGCTAGATGCACCTCGCTACCCGTGGCCACCAGGACTCCTTCGGGGTCTTCCGCATCCTCCAGGACGTAGCCTCCTTTAAGGACTCCTTTGGCCTTTTCCGGGGAAAGGAGGGGCACCGCCTGCCGGGTGAGAACGAGGGCGGTGGGGCCCTCCTTCCGCCCCAGGGCCACGTGCCAGGCATAGAAGGTTTCGTAGGCGTCCGCAGGGCGGATCACCCAGAGGCCCGGCATGGCCCGCAAGGACACGAGGTGCTCCACGGGCTGGTGGGTGGGGCCGTCCTCCCCCAGGGCGATGGAGTCGTGGGTGAAGACGAAGATCGTGGGGGTGCCCATGAGGGCGGCCAGGCGGATGGCGGGGCGCAGGTAGTCGGAGAAGACCAGGAAGGTGCCCCCGTAGGCCCGGTAGCCTCCGTGCAGGTTCAGGCCATTGAGGATTGCCCCCATCCCATGCTCCCTTACCCCGAAGTGGATGTACCGTCCCGTGGGGTTTTGGGGGGAGAAACCCGCCATGCCCTGGGCCTGGGTGTTGTTGGAGGGGGTGAGGTCGGCGCTTCCCCCCAGAAGCTCGGGCATCCGGGAGGCGATGGCGTCCAAGGCCCTGCCGCTGGCAGCCCGCGTGGCAATGGGTTTGTCAAAGGTTGGGGGTTCCTCGGGTAGAGAGGGGAGCTCGCCCTTTAGGCGGCGCGAAAGTTCCTGGTAAAGATCGGGATAAGCCCGGGCGTAGGCTACCAGCAGCTGTTCCCAGGCTTCTTGCCAGGCCCTCCCCTTCTCCCGCATGTCCATGTGGCGGTAGACTTCCTCGGGCACCTCGAAGGGAGGGTAGGGCCAGCCCAGGTTTCTCCGGGTGGCCGCCACCGCCTCCACCCCCAGGGGCTCCCCGTGGGCCTTGTGGGAGTCCTGCTTGGGGGAACCGAAGCCGATGTGGCTGCGCACGGCGATGAGGGAGGGCCTTTCGTCCAGCTGGGCCAGGCGGAGGGCGTGGCGGAGGGCTTGGAGGTTGTTGGCGTCCTCCACCCGGAGGGTCTGCCAGCCGTAGGCGCGGAAGCGCAGGAGGACGTCCTCGGTGAAGGCCAGGTCCGTGGGACCGTCGATGGAGATGCGGTTGTCGTCCCAGAAGACGATGAGCTTGGAAAGCCGCCAGTGCCCCGCCAAGGAGCTGGCCTCCCCGGAAACCCCCTCCATCAGGTCCCCATCCGAGGCCAGCACGTAGGTGTAGTGGTTCACCACCTCATAACCCGGGCGGTTGAACTCCGCGGCGAGCTTCCTCTCCGCCAGGGCCAGGCCCACGGCGGTGGCGATCCCCTGGCCCAGGGGACCGGTGGTCACCTCTACCCCCGGGGTGTGACCGTACTCGGGGTGCCCCGGGGTCTTGGAGCCCCACTGGCGGAAGCGTTTGAGCTCCTCGAGGGAGAGGTCATAGCCCGTGAGGTGCAAGATGGCGTAAAGGAGCATGGACCCATGCCCGGCGGAAAGGACAAAGCGATCCCGGTTGGGCCAAGAGGGGTCCAGGGGATTGTGGCGCATGGCCTCGTGAAAGAGGAGATAGGCCAGGGGCGCCATGGCCATGGGCATGCCAGGGTGGCCGCTTTTGGCCTTTTCCACGGCATCGATGGCCAAAAACCGGATGGCGTTCACGGAAAGGGCCTCGAGGTCCTTGGGCTCAGTCATGGTCTCCTCCGGCGGGACCCTGGGCCGGGCCCCCGCCCACCCGAAGACTATACCGGGAAGGGACGGGTTGCCTCCGCCTTCTGAGAATGCTAGAATCCCACAAGGCGCGGGCGCCCGTAGCTCAGCAGGACAGAGCGGGGGCTTCCTAAGCCCTAGGTCGGGGGTTCGAATCCCTCCGGGCGCACCAGGGCCAAAACGCAAGGCTTCCCCCCTCGGTGGCGAGGGGGGAAGGCCTTTAACCCCCACCAGGGCTTTAGCGGCGCATGGGACGGCGGCTATGGGCGGGCGCCTCGGGCAGGGCTTCCACCCGCCGGGCCCGCTCCAGCTTCACCCCCGGCACCTCGGCCAGGCGGGGGAGGTCCTGCGGGCGCAGATCCACGTAAAGGGCCTCCTCTCCCTGGGCGATCTTGCCCACCTCGAGGCCCCTCTCCTTCAGCAGGGCCACGAGCCGGGGCAGGGTGAGCCTGGCCCCTGTGGCCCTGAAGGTGAGCCAGCCCTCCTCCCCGGTGAGGAGGCTCTTCTCCCTGGGGGCCCCGCCCAGGAGGAGGGCCATGAGGGCCGCCACCACCTCCACCCGCCCCTCGGCGAAGAGCCTCCCGGCGAAGTCCAGGTAGAGCTTGTAGTCCCGCTCCGGCACCCGGGCGAGCCGGGCCAGGAGGTGGTGCCACTTGGCCTCCAGGACTTCTTCGGGTGTAGGGGGGTTTACCCGCCGGAAGGTACGCCCCACCGCCCGTTCCAGCTCGGAAAGCTCCCGCCTTTCCCGAGGTCCGTAGAGGATCACCACCTCACCCCCCCGCCCCGCGCGGCCCGTGCGCCCGGAGCGGTGCTGGTAGGTCTCCGGCCGGTCGGGGAGGCGGTGGTGCACCACCAGGTCCACCTCGGGGATGTCCAGGCCGCGGGCGGCCACGTCCGTGGCCACCAGGACCCGCACCTCCCCCTCGCGGAAGGCCCGCATCACCCTTTCCCGGTCCGTCTGGGAGAGGTCGCCGTGGATGGCCCGGGCCGGATGGCCCAGGCGGAGGAGGCCCGTGGCCACCTCTTCCGTTTCCGCCTTGGTGCGGGTGAAGACGATGGCCCGCTTGGGGGCTTTCACGTAAAGGAGGTCGGAGAGGAGGGAAAGGCGGTCCCCAGGGGCGGGCACCGCCTCCTCCTGGTAGGTAACCCCCTCCTCCCGCACCACGTTGATGACCACCGGGGCGCGCATGTAGCGCTCGGCGAGCCTCCTGGCCCAGGAGGGCAGGGTGGCGGAGAAGAGGAGGGTCTGGCGCTCAGGGGGCGTGGCGGAAAGAAGGGCCTCCACCTCCTCCTCAAAGCCCATGGAGAGCATCTCGTCCGCCTCGTCCAGGACGGCGATCCGCAGCCGGGAGAGGTCCAAAACCCCCTGTTTCAGGTAGTCCAGGGCCCGCCCGGGGGTGGCCACCACCACGTCTGCCCCCCGGAGGAGCTCGTCTTTTTGCTTGCCGTAGCCGGTGCCCCCGTACACGGTGACCACCTTGAGGTGGGGGGCCACCGCCTGCAGCTCCCCGGAGACCTGGAGGGCCAGCTCCCGGGTGGGGGTGAGGACCAGGGCCCTGGGGGGGCGGCCCCGCTCGGAGGAGGCCTCGAGGCCCTGGGCGATGGGCAGGGCAAAGGCCAGGGTCTTGCCGGTGCCGGTGCGGGCCTGGCCGATGAGATCCCTGCCCTCCAGGGCCAGGGGCAAGGCCGCCGCCTGGATGGGGGTGGGGGCGGTGATGCCCCGCCGCAGGAGGGCTTCCTTGATCTCGTCCTTCAGGGGAAAGTCTTTGAACTCCATGCTCTCTCGCTTCCCGGGCCCCACCCGCGCCCAAGGAGGAGGGGTAAAGCCCGTAAACCTTCTAAGCTTAGTGAACTAGAGCACGAATGTCAAGGGGATGGCCTCCACCGCCTCCCCCTCCCGCACCTCTTGGTCCGGAGGGATCACCACCAGGGCGTTGCCCAGGGCCATGGAGCGGAGCACCCCGCTCGACTGGTTCCCCGTGGTGCGCACCACGAGCTCTCCCTCAAAGGAGAGGATCCCCCGGCGGAAGACCTTCTTGCCCGCTGCCCCGCGGAAGGGGGTGAGGGCTTTGGCCCTAAGGGCGCGGTAAGGGGGCTCGGTGCGCCGGAGGAGCCTGTAGAGGAAGGGTCTCCCGTAGAGGAAGAAGGTCACCATGCTGGACACCGGGTTCCCCGGCAGGCCCAGGACGGGAAGCCCGTCCAGACGGGCAAGGAGCAAGGGCCCCCCGGGCTGTTGCTTCACCTTCCAGAAGAGGACCTCTCCCCGCTCCTCCAAGACCTTGCGCACCACGTCGTACTCCCCCATGGACACCCCCCCCGAGGTGAGGAGGAGGTCCAGCCGCCCCGCCCCTTCCAGGCGGGCGAGCACCCTTTGGGGCTCGTCCTCCACCTTGCCCAGGAGGACCGGCTCCCCCCCCGCCTCCCGCACCAGGCCCAGGAGACTGTAGGCGTTGGAGTTGTAGACCCCACCATAGGGCAAGGGCTCTCCCGGCTCCACCACCTCGTCCCCGGTGGAGAGGATCCCCACCCGGGGAGGGCGGAAGACCCGCACCTGGGGGTGGCCCATGGCCGCGGCCAGGCCGAGCCTGCCGGGGGTGAGGAGGTCCCCCCGCCGGAGGTAGACCTCCCCCCGCCTGAGGTCGTCCCCCTTGGGCCTTATGTCCTTGGGGCTCGCAGGGGCGAAGAGGAGGACCTCGTCCCCCTCCCTCCGGGTGTCCTCCACCCGCACCACCGCGTCCGTCCCCTCGGGGATGGGGGCCCCCGTGTAGACCGCCACTGCCTCGCCCGGCCCTACCCGTCCCCTGAAGGGCCTCCCCGCGGGGGACTCCCCGATCACCCGGAGGCGCGCCGGGCTTTCCCGGGAAGCCCCTAGGGCGTCCGCCTCCCGGCAGGCGTAGCCGTCGATGGCGGTGTCGTCCTGGTCGGGGTGGTCCGCCAAGGAGGCCAGGTCTTCCGCCAGCACCCGGCCCAGGGCCTCCCCCAGGGGAAGCTCCTCCACGCCGGGCTCCCCCCGGGCCTCGGCTAGGACCAGCTCCAGGGCCTCTTCCACGCTGAGGTTCGCCCGCATACCCCCAGTCTAGGCCAGGCGGGAAAGGTGCAAAGCCCCCGCCCCCACCGCTTCCCGGGAGCGGGGCAAGGGCCAGGCCGTCCCCAGGCTATGCCCCCTTGCGCAAGGGGCGGACACCGCCTTGGCCCAGCGCCTTGGGTCCCATTCCCTACCCTAGGGTCTGCCCTGAGCCTCCGCGGGGGCCCTGCCCTCTTCCCCAAGACCCCGGAGGCCCCGGAAGGCCCAGGGCCAGAGGGCGATGCCGAAGGCGTAGAGGGCCAAGGTGGCGGCGAAGAGGTAGTGGAAGGCGGCGAGGCCCAGGGCCTCCTGGAGCAGGCCGGAAAGGGCGCTCCCCAGGGCGAAGAGGAGGCCCCAGAGGGCGGCCTCCACCAGGAAGAAGCCGGGGCGCTCCCCGTCCTCCAGGTAGTCCATGACCAGGGCGGCGTAGACGGGCCCGGCGGCGTTCATGAGGGCCCCCCGCACCAGGAGGGCCAGGGTGACCAGGGGCAGCCAGGGGGCCCAGGCCAGGATGGCCAGAAAGGGCAGGGAGAGGGCCTGGACGAAGACGATGGCCCCCAGCTTCCCCAGGCGGGCCGCCAGGAGGGGCTGGAGGAGCATGGCCACCCCCGTGGCCAGGGCGGAGAGGGCGAAGATAAACCCCGTGGCCCCGTAGCTGAGGCCGAACCGCTCCCGCAGGTAAAGGTTCAGAAAGGGGATGACCAGGCCCGCCCCGAAGCCGATGGTCACCTGGGGGAGGAAGAGGCGGAACCAGAGGCCAAACCGCCCCCGGAGCCGGGGAGGCTCCCCCCGGCCCTCGGGGAGGCCCAGGAGGAAGGGCAGGGCCAGGAGGAAGAAGGGCAGGGCGAAGAGGAGGACCCACCGCGCCCCGAGGGCGTCGGAAAGGAGGCCCGCCAGGAGGGTGGAGAAGAAGCCCGTGGCCGTGGTGAGGGCCGCCTGCAGGCTGAAGAGGAGAACCCGCCTCTCTGGGGGCACCAGCCGGGCGAGGAGGGGGGCCGCCGCCCCCTGCAGGAAGGCCCCGGCCAGGCCGTAGAGGCCGAGCCCAGGAAAGACCCAAAGGCCCAGGCCCAGGAGGAGGCCGCCCCCCACCGCCAGAGCCAGGGCGAGGCGGAGGCTTCTGAGGTAGCCCAGCCGGGGGATGAGGTAGGCCAGGGGCAGGGCGAAGACCACCCCCGTGAGGAGTAGGAGGGCCTGGGCCAGGCCAATGGCCTGGCGGCCAAAGCCCAGGGCCTCGAGGTGGAAGTTGAGGAAGAAGTAGACCAGGTTGGCCCCGAAGGACCAGAAGGCGCTGGCCAGGAGGAAGCGGTGGGCGGGCGCGGCGAGGATGCGGTCCATGGAAGGTCCCTCGGCCGGGGGGCTACCCCTCTTGGCGGCTCGGGCAGTGGGGGGCCAGGGGGCAGGCGGGGCACCTGGGCCTCCTGGCGGTGCAGAGGTAGCGCCCGTGGAGGACCAGGGCGTGATGGACGAAGACCTGGTCTTCCTCGGGGAAAAGCCTCTCCAGCTCGGCCCCGATCCCCTCCGGAGTTTTGGCCCGGGAGAGGCAGAGCCTTTTGGCCAGGCGGGCCACGTGGGTGTCCACGGCGATCCCCGGCACCCCGAAGGCCGCTCCTAGGACCACGGTGGCCGTCTTCCAGCCCACCCCGGGCAGCTCCATCAGGGCCTCCTTGTCCCTGGGCACCTCCCCCCCGTGCGCCTCCAGGAGCCTCCGGGCCAGGGCCACCAGGTTCCTGGCCTTGGTGCGGTAGAGGCCGATGCGCCTTATGTAGGGCTCCACCGCCTCCGGGGTGGCCTCCGCCAGGGCTTTGGCGTCGGGGAAGCGGGCGAAGAGGGCGGGGGTGGCCTCGTTCACGCTTTTGTCCGTGGCCTGGGCGGAGAGCACCGTGGCCACGAGGAGTTGGAAGGGGCTATTGTGCCGGAGCTCGGTCTTCGCTCCGGGGTAGGCCCGCTTCAGGGCCTCCAGGATGGCGAGGGCCCGCTCCCGCTTCTCCTTGAGCCCCTCCCTAGGACAGTCCACGCCCCCCAATCTACAACGGCCCCCGCGCCGGAAGCCTGGCCTGGGCGCAAAAGGGGCCCCGGGGAAAGAAGGGAGCGAACCCCGGCGCGGGAGGGTATCAGTAGGCCCGGGCGAAGACCACCCGCCTGCCGTAAGCGGCAGGCCTCCCGCAGCGCACGCAAAGGCCCTCCTCCGGCTCGGCTTCAAAGGGCACGCAGCGGGTGGTGGCGGTGGTCTCCTCCTGGATGGCCCGTTCGCAGGCCCGGTCCCCGCAGTGGAAGGCCAGGGCGAACCCTTCCCCCACGGCCTCCTGGAACTCCTCGTAGGTGTCCACCCTGCGGATGTGGGCCTCCCGGAAGTCCAGGGCCCTCTGGTAGAGGGCCTGGTGGAAAGCCTCCAGCCTCTCGGGCAAGAGGACGGGAAGAGCCCCCAGGGAAAGGCGCTCCTTGCCCCCCAGGCGGCTGGCCAACACGGCCTCCCCCGCCTCGAGGTCCTTGGGGCCGAGCTCGATGCGGAAGGGCACCCCTTTGAGCTCCCACTCGTGGAACTTGTACCCCGGGGTGTGCTGGTCCCGGTCGTCCAGGTGGACGCGAAGCCCCGCCTGGAGGAGGCGCCTCTTGAGGTCCAGGGCCGCCTCCAGCACCCGCTCCCGGCTTTCCTCCCGGTAGATGGGCACGACCACCACCTGGATGGGGGCCAGGCGGGGGGGAAGGATGAGCCCCCCGTCGTCCCCGTGGGTCATGATGATGGCTCCGAGGAAGCGCCAGGAAAGGCCCCAGCTGGTGGTGTGCACGTACTTCACCTGGAGGTCTTTGTCCTGGAACTTGATGTCAAAGGCCCGGGCGAAGTTCTCCCCCAGGTAGTGGCTGGTGCCCGACTGGAGGGCCTTGCCGTCTCGCATCATGGCCTCGATGGTGGTGGTGTAGACCGCCCCGGCGAACTTCTCCTTCTCGGTCTTGAGGCCCTCGATCACGGGAAGGGCGGCGTACTCCCGGGCCAGCTTGGCGTAGATGCCAAGCATCCTCCGCACCTCCTCCTCCGCCTCCTCCCGGGTGGCGTGGGCGGTGTGCCCCTCCTGCCACAGGAACTCGCTGGTGCGCAAGAAAGGCCTCGTGCGCATCTCCCAGCGCACCACGTTCCCCCACTGGTTCAAAAGCTGGGGCAGGTCGCGCCAGCTCCGGATCCACCGGGACCACATGTAGCCGATCACCGTCTCCGAGGTGGGGCGCACCGCCAAGGGTTCCTCCAGCTCCTCCCCCCCGGCGTGGGTGACCACGGCGAGCTCCGGGGAAAAGCCCTCCACGTGCTCGGCCTCTTTCCTCAGGAAGCTCATGGGGATGAAGAGGGGGAAGTAGGCGTTCTGGTGCCCCGTCTCCTTGAACATGCGGTCCAAAACCCCCTGGATGTTCTCCCAGAGGGCGTAGCCGTAAGGTCGGACCACGATGGTGCCCCGGACCGGCCCGTAGTCGGCGAGCTCGGCTCGCTGGATCACCTCGAGGTACCACTCGCTGAAGTCCTGGCTTTGCGGCGTGAGGCCCTTCTCCTTCGCCATACCCGCCCATCTTACCCCAGGAGAGGGGGCCCTCCCCACCCCCGGTAAAATGGCCCCATGGACCTTTTCCCGGTTCTAAGGGAGCTGCACCAGAAGAGCGAGGCCAAGATCCTCCTGGTGGTTCTGGACGGGGTGGGGGGCCTCCCCCTGGAACCCGGGGGGCCCACGGAGCTGGAGGCCGCCAAGACCCCCAACCTCGACCGCCTGGCGGCGGAAAGCGCCCTGGGCCTCCTCACCCCCGTCCACCCGGGCCTCACCCCCGGAAGCGGCCCCGGCCACCTGGCCCTCTTCGGCTACGACCCCTTCCGCTACGTGGTGGGCCGGGGGGCCCTGAGCGCCCTGGGCCTGGGGGCAGACTTCCGCGAGGGGGACGTGGCCCTAAGGGGGAACTTCGCCACCTTGAGCCCGGAAGGGGTGGTCCTGGACCGCCGGGCGGGGCGGCCCAGCACCGAGGAGAACGCCCGGGTGGTGGCCAGGCTGCGGGAGGCCATCCCCCGGATAGAGGACGTGGAGGTGCACTTCTATACCGAAAGCGAGCACCGCTTCCTGGTGGTCCTCCGGGGGGAGGGGCTAGGGGACGGGGTGACGGACACCGACCCCCAAAAGACAGGGCTTCCTCCCCTGGAAGCCCAGGCCCTGGACGGGGCCTCGGCCAAAACCACCCGGGTGGTGAACCTGCTTGCCGAGCGCATCCGCCAGGTGTTGCGGGACGAGCCCAAGCTGAACGGGGCCCTCTTCCGCGGGGCCTCCGGCAAACCCGCCTTCCCCAAGGTGGGGGAGGTCTTCGGGCTGAAGGCGGCGGCCATCGCCAGCTACCCCATGTACCGGGGCCTCGCCGCCCTGGTGGGCATGGAGGTTCTCCCCGTGGAGGGGGAGGGGGACGCCCACGAGGGGAAGCTTGGGGCCCTCAAGGAGAACTGGGAGCGCTTCGACTTCTTCTACCTGCACTTCAAGAAGACCGACGCCAAGGGGGAGGACGGGGACTTCTGGGGCAAGGTGGGGGAGGTCGAGCGCTTTGACGCCCTTCTTCCGGAAATCCTTGCCCTAAAGCCGGACGTTCTGGCCCTCACCGGGGACCACTCCACCCCCGCCCTCCTAAGGGCCCATTCCTGGCACCCCGTGCCCCTCCTCCTCAAGGCCCCTCACCTGCGCGAGGACGAGGCCCGGCGCTTCACGGAGGGCGAGGCGCAGAGGGGAAGCCTCGGGCACCTCCGGGGGGTGGAGCTCATGCCCCTCCTCCTGGCCCATGCGGGGAGGCTCCTCAAGTACGGAGCCTAAAATGGGGCTATGCTCCGGTACCGCATCCGGGTGGAGGAGTTCCTGGCCCTCGCGGAACGGGCCCCGGAGGGGGTGCGTCTGGAACTCCTGGACGGGGAGGTTTACGAAATGGCCCCCATCGGCAGCGGCCACGCCAGCCTGGTCACCTACCTGAGCAAAACCCTGGAAAGGCTCTACGGGGAGCGGGACCTGGTCTACGTACAAAACCCCTTGCGCCTCTCCTCCCACTCCCTGCCCCAGCCGGACCTCGCCCTGCTCCGGCCCCGGGAGGACTTCTACCGGGGAAAGCTCCCCGAAGGGGAAGACGCGCTTTTGGTGGTGGAGGTAAGCTTTTCCACCTGGGAGCTGGACTATGGGGTGAAGCTCCCCCTCTACGCGGAAGCGGGCATCCCCGAGGTGTGGCTTGTGGCGGAGGGGGAGATCCTGGAGGTCTTCCGGGAACCCAAGGGGAAACGCTACCGCCACCGCCTTCTGGTGGAGCGGGGAGAGGCGGTGGCTCCCCTCCTCCTGCAAACCCCCCCGTTCCTCTGGAACCCCCCTAAAGGTACCCCGCCCGTCTGAGCTCCTCCGCCACCGCCTCCAGGAGGCGCCTGTAAGCCTCCTCCAGGTCCACCCCCTCCAGGGTGGCCCCGGCGGCGGGTACGTGCCCGCCACCCCCCAGCCGAAGGGCGATGTTCTGGGCGGAAACCCCGCCCCGGGAGCGCAGGGAGACCTTGACCCCCTCCCCCCTGCGCCGCAGGTAGGCGGCCACCACCGCCCCCTCGGCGTAGCGGATCACCCCCACGAAGCCGTCGGCGTCCTCCTCGGGGAGGTCCAGGCCCTCGGGCAGGTGGGCGGTGACCAGAAGCCCCCCGTAGTGGAAGCCCAGGGTGGCGAGGACCGCCGCCAGGGCCTTGAAGTAGGCGGGGGAGCGGTACTGCAGGCGGTCGGTGATCTCGGAAAGGCGCACCCCGGAGGCGAGGAGCTCCGCCGCTTTGCGCAGCACCTCGGGGGTGGTGTTGCCGAAGCGGAAGTTGCCGGTGTCGGTGAGGATGCCGGTGAGCACAGGGGTCGCGATCTCCTCCGTCCAGGCCACCCCCAGGAGGTCGATGAGGTCTTTCACCATCTCTGCGGTGGCCGCCTTGGAAGGGTCCACCACCGCCAGGTGGCCGAAGCGGGGATTGGTGCCGTGGTGGTCGATGTTGACCACGAAGCCCTCCAGGGGCACCCCCGCCACCCGGCTGGGGTCGGCGCTGTCCAGGACCACCAGGGTGGCCCCCAGGGGGAGGCGCTCCAGGGGGGGCGTGTACTCCTCCTCCTGGGCCAAAAAGCGCAGGAAGCGGGGGGGCTCGGCCACCCAGCGGGCCTCCTTGCCCAGGGCCTTGAGGGCCCGGTATAGCCCTAGAGAGCTCCCGATGGCGTCCCCATCGGGGTCCACGTGGGTGGCGATGTAGATGGGGCCCTCCACCGCCTTCAGGACCTCGGCCACCAGGCGCAGCTTCTCCCCGTACTTGGGGTCGGGGACGTTCCCGTCCATAGGACCTACGGTATCACGCAAAGGGATCGATCGCCGATGGGCAGGGGCTCGAGGGGGTGCGCCCTTGTGAACGGAGTGGAGTTCAGGCGAAAGGCGGGGAGGGCAAAGGGTGTCGGGCCACCAGACGGTCCATCAGGGCGGCGTACTCGTACCAGTCCACCTCCAGAAGGTGACGGGGGCTTTGGGCGTACCGGCGCCGGTGGGCCTCCCACATCCTCCGGGCCTCCTCCTCCGCATCCGGAGGCAACCGGTAGCTCCCCTGGATGTACCGGGCCACCAGGGCCGCCTGCTTCTCCGAGAGGTTCCACAGGCAACCGTTCGGCTGGATCAGCCCCAGGAAGACCAGCGAGGGCTCGTCCAGGTGGAAGATATGCAGGTAGAGACGGCGGACCTTTTCCCCGGCGGGGACTAGCTCAGGGGGCAGGTAGGGGAAGTCCACCGCGTACCCTGTGGCCCAGATCAGGGTGTCGTACTCCCCGGAGGTGCCGTCGACAAAGTGGACCCTCTGCCCCTCCAGCCGGGCGATGCCCGGCCGGACCCGGATACGGCCGTGGCGCAGGTGGTAGAGCAGCTCGCTGTTGACCAGGGGATGGGTGTAGAAGAGGGGTTCTTGGGGTTGGGGCAGGCCGTAGCGCCCCCAGGGCCCCACCAGGAGGCGGAGGAGCAAGCCAGCCAGCAAAGGACGCAGGGGCCGGGGAAGGGGTGCCACCAGGCGGCGGTAGAGGGCGTCGGTGGGCTCCCCGAAGAGGCTGAACTTGGGCAGAACGTGGTAGCCCCGCCTGAGGGAAACCTCCACCGCGCTGGCCGTGCGCACGGCGTCCACGGCGATGTCCGCGCCGGAGTTGCCCAGGCCCACAACCAGGACCCGCCGGTCCCGGAGCTGGCAGGGGTCCTTGTAGGCGTGGGCGTGGTAGCTCTCCCCCAAAAATTGGCCCGGATAGCTGGGCAGGAAAGCCTTCCAGTGGTGGCCGGAGGCGGCGATGAGGTACCGGCCCCGGTAAACCCGCCCGCTTTGCGTGCGCACCTCCCACACCCCTTGGCAGCGGCGGGCCTCCTGCACCGCCTCCCCGAAGCGGATGCTCCCCAGCAGGCCGAAGCGCTCAGCGTAGGTGCGGAAGTAGCGCCGCACCAGGGAGTGGGGCAGGTAGTCGGGCCAGTCAGGGGGAAAGGGATGCCCCTCCATCTCCGAGCAGGCCTTGGAGGTGATGGTCACCAGGGTGCGGTAGGCGCTGGAGTGGCCTTCGGGGTCCTCCTCGTAAAGCCAAACACCCCCCACGTCGTGCCGCTTCTCCAAGGCCAGAGCCGGGAGGCCGGCCTCCTTAAGGCGGCGAAGGGCCGCCAGGCCGGAGGGGCCCGCCCCCACCACCAAAGCCTCCCACACGGACATCCCTCTGCCCTTACCTCTAGCAGGACCCGGCGGCCGGGTCAACCGGCCTGGCCCGCAAGGGCTGAGGCCCCTCAGTAAAAAAGGTGCTCCGGACGGTTCCGGCCTAGCACCTCTAGGACCTGGCGCAACCGATCCGGGTAGTCGGTGATGAGGCCATTGGCCCCCAGGCCGATGATCCGGTACATGTCCTCCACCTCGTTGACGGTCCACACGTGGAAGGCCAGGCCTTGGCGCCGGGCCAGCCGGGCCAGGCCAGGGTTGGCCACCCGCAAGGGGCCGTGCCACTCGGGCACCTGCAGGGCCTCGGCCACGGGCGGGGCGAAGGCCGCAAGCCCCAGCCGCTGGAGCACCACCAGGCGCAGGGCCTCCCCGGAGGCGTGGCCGGTGGGAATCCCGGGGGCCAGTTCCCTGACCCGGCGGATCACCTCGTCGTGGAAGGAGGCCAGCACCACCCGGTCCCGAGCCCCCATGGCGTCCACCACGGCTAGGACCGCCTCGGGCATGCCGGGGGCGTTCTCCTTGATCTCGATGAGGAAGCGGGCCTCGGGGAAGGTGGTGAGCACCTCCTCCAGGGTGGGCACCCGCACCCCCCGCCCACGCCAGGGGTAGGTGAAGCCCCCATCGGGGGTGAACCGGTAGCCCGCGTCCAAGCTCTGGAGCTCTTCCAGGGACATCCCACCCACCCGGCCCTGGCCGTCGGTGGTGCGGTCCACGGTCTCGTCGTGGATCACCACCACCACCCCGTCCCGGGTGCGCCAGACGTCCAGCTCCAGCATGTGGGCTCCCTGCTCCAAGGCCGCCTGAAAGGCAGGCAGGGTGTTCTCCGGAGCCAGGGCCGGCGCGCCCCGGTGGGCGATGATCATCACCCCCTCGGTCTGGAGGACGGGGGGAGGGGACACGGGGGGCACCGCCAACCGGACATAAAGGGAGCTGGCCACCACCAGGCCCAGAACCAGGGCGGCCGCCCCCACATAGGGGCGCAGGCGCCGGCGGGCCCCAGCGTCCACAGGGGGAACAGGTGCCTCCCCCGCCAGGCCCCAGCGGCGGAAGAGGGCGGGGGCCCCCAGAGCCACCCAGAGGGCGATCAGGCTGTAGCCCAGCACCGCCGGAAGGCCCACGGGCACGAAGGCCACGTGCAAGGCGATGAGGGCGAAGAACCCCAGATAGCCCACAGCCAGCTTGAGGGCCTGCTGCCCCAGGGGCACCCGTTCCCGGTAGGCCACCAGGTGGCCCGCCACCAGGTCGGCGGCGAAGAACCCCAGGAAAAAGCCCAGGATCTGCTCGGAGGTGCCCGTCTGGTAGAGGGGGTAGAGGAGCAGGGGAACGGCCACCACCAGAGCGAGGCGCTGCCCCAAGGAAAGCCGGGCCCCAAAGGAACGGGCGAGGAGCCAGCGGAAGGCCAGGACCAGGGCGAGGCCGATGGCCAAACCCCCCAGCACGTCCGCGGGGAAGTGGACCCCCAGGTAGAGCCGGGAAAGAGCGATGAGGAAGATGAGGGCCACGGCCAGGGCGGTGAGCCACCGCCGGCGGAAGGCGGCGGCCAAATACCCCCACAAGGTGGCCGCTCCCTGGGCGTGGCCCGAGGGAAACCCCGGGCTGGGCTCGGCCACCAGGTGGCGCACCACCGCGGGGTCGGGCCGGGGCAGGGTCAGGTACTCCTTCAAAAGACCGTTGAGCCACATGGAGGCCAGGAACACCCCCGCCAGCTGCCGTCCCACCCGCCGGTCCACCGCCCAGTAGACGAAGGGCAGGATGAGCATGTAGGCGTAGTGGTGGCCCAGTTGGGTGGCGAGGAGGAAAAAGGCGTCCAGCCAGGGCCGGGACAAGGACTGCAGGGCCAGGATGAGCTCATATCCCCACACGGGGCCTCACCGTCCTTCCCCCCGGGGGGGGCGAGATCACGAGGGGCGGCCAGAGGGAGCACCCGGCAAGGGGCCGGCCTACCCGTGGTCTTCCCCCGGGTTTTCCCCACCCTACCCGCAAACCGGGCGGCCAGCAAGGCCGGGCCTCGAGGGTGCCCGCGCGCTCCCCCCCGCCCTCAGGGGGAGGCACGCCGGCCCGCGCACCCTTTTGGAACCCCGTCGCGGCGCAAGCCACGGCGGGGTGCTCAGAGGTTCCACCCCCCCGCCACCTCGAGGACCTGCCCCGTCACGTAGGGCTCCCCCACGAAGAAGAGCACCGCCCGGGCGATCTCCTCCAGGAGGGCCAGCCGGGCCATGGGGATCTCTTGAAGGGGCTTGGACACGGAGTTTTCCGCCACCCCCGGGGCCACCACGTTGGCGGTGATCCCCGCCTGGGCAAAGCGCTTGGCGATGGCCTTGGTGTAGAGGATCACCCCCGTCTTGGCGATGGCGTAGGGGGTGATGTGGGTCCGGGCCAGGAGGTTCCCCGCCCCGGCGTAGCCCAGGTTCACGATGCGGCCAAACCCCTGGGCCACCATGAGGGGGAGGACCTTCTGGGTGAGGAGGAAGGTGGCGGTGAGGTTGGTGTCCAGGATCCAGCGCCACTCCTCGAGGCTCACCTCCTCGATGGGCTTGTGGAGGTAGTCCCCCACGTTGTTCACCAGCACCCCTACCCCGCCCAGGTGGTAACGCACCTCCTCCACCAGGGCCAAGACCTCCGCCTCCCGGGTGAGGTCGGCCCGCACCTTGATGGCCCTCACCCCCAGGGCCTCCGCCTCCTTGCGGGTGGCCTCCGCCAGCCCTTCCGAGGTGCGGTAGTGCACCGCCACGTGGTAGCCCTCCTTGGCCAGGGCCAGGAGGATGGCCCGGCCAATGCCCTTGGCGCTACCGGTGACCAAGGCGGTCCTCATGCTCCCTCCAAGTACCGCTCCAGAAGCCTCCGGGTAAAGGTGTTCAGGGGGAAGGCAAGCCCCGCCCCGGGCTCCACCCAGGCCCATTCCAGGATCTCCTCCCCCGGCCGCACCTCCCCTTCCCCCAGGGCAAAGTAGTTGAAGAGGAGCATGTGGATGGGCTTGTGGAACTCTTCGCTGAAGATGGCCTCCTGTACCAAAGCGAGGCGTACCCCTCGAAGCTCCAGGCCCACCTCCTCCCGGAACTCCCGCCGCAAGGCCTCCTCCAGGCCCTCCCCCCACTCCACCTTCCCCCCGGGCACCCCCCAAAGCCCCCGCCACTTGGCTGTGCGCACCAAAAGCACCCGGCCCGCCTGCTCCACCAGGGCCCCTACCGTGGGGATGGGATAGCGCGGACGATCCTCCATACGTACCAAAGCCCAAGGTACAGGCCCTGAAGCAGGACGAAGGTGAGGTAGGCCCCAGGCTGGTGGAAGACCAGGAACACCCCCAGGAAGAAAAGCTGGGTGGAAAGCCCCAGGTTCACCACCCCCACCAGGGCCCCCTCGTCCCAGAAGCGGAAAGGGTCCAGGCGAAACCGGGTTTGGAGGAAGCGCTCCAGGGCGGTGATCCCCCGGTCCTGGGGCAGGAAGAGGAGGCGGTAGATCCCCCGCAACAGGCGCAGCAGGCGGCTTTCGGGGTCGCGTGGACCCGATCCAGGAGGGAACCCCCGGGCCTCCTTATAAAGCCGCTCCAGGTTGAAGTCGTAGGACTGGACCAGGGTGAAGACCAAAAAGGCCAAAAGGGCCAGGCCCCAGGCCCCGGTGCGGGCTCCCAGGGCCCAAAAGAGGAACCCGTTGCCCAGGACGTCCAGCTCCGTGTCCAGGTAGCGGCCCATTTCGGAAGCCTCTCCCCGCAGGCGGGCCAGCTGCCCGTCGGCGTTGTCCAAGGTGGTCTTGAGCTGCAGGAGAAGGGCAGCGGGGAGGTCATGGCCCAAAGCCAGCAGCCAGGCGGCCAGGAGGGTGAGGGCGGTGTGGAAGAGGACCAGGTGGTGGGGCCTAACGCGGGTGCGGTACAGCAGGAGGACCACCAGGTGGGCCAAGGGGCGGAAGACCAGGACGTTAAGGAACTCCTGTACCGGCCTTTCCTTGGCTCCCGGCACCATGGTCAGTCCTGGATGTGGGAGAGCACCCGGGCCACCACCGCCTCGAGGCCCATCTCGCTGGTGTCGATGACCAGGGCGTCGGGGGCAGGGGCGCTTTGCCCCCGGTCCCGCTCGTCCCGCAGGAGGAGGTCCCTTAGCACCTCCTCGTAGGCCTGGGGCCGCTCCTTGGCCCGCCTTTCGGCCCGCACCTCGGGGCGGGCGGTGAGGTAGAACTTGTGCGGCGCCTCGGGGAAGACCGCCGTCCCCATGTCCCGCCCCTCGGCCACGAAGGGGGGAGGCACCTCCTTGAGCCTCTCGTTCACCCAGGCCCGCACCCCCTTGTGGCGGGCCACCCGGGAGACGGTGCGGTCCACCTCGGGGGTATGGAGGAAGGGGGTGAGGTCTTCCCCATCCGCCAACACCCGGTTGCCCGCCCTCTCTGGGAGAAGGCGTACCCGAGAAACCGCCAGAAGGGCCAAAAGCCCCGCCTCGTTCCCCGGGTCCACCCCCGCCCGCAAGGCCAGATGGGCCGCCGCCCGGTAGAGGAGGCCGCTGGAAAGGTAGGGCACCCCCAGGGCCTCCGCCACCCGTCTGGCCACGGAGCTCTTCCCCGAGGCCGAGGGCCCGTCGATGGTCACGATGCCCCGCATAGCCGCCGGAGGTCCCCGAAAAACCCCGGGTAGGAAATCTCCGCCCACCCTGGTTCCCAAACCCTCACCCCCACGGGGAGGCCGGCCACGGCGAAGGCCATGGCGATGCGGTGGTCGTGGAAGGGTTCCACCTCCCCCCTTCGCACCCCACCGCCCCCGATGCGGAGCCAGTCCGGCCCCTCCTCCACCGCCACCCCCAGGGCGCGGAGGTTGTGGGCGATGGCCTGGACCCGGTCCGATTCCTTCACCCGGAGCTCGGCAAGGTTCGGGATGTGGGTCTCCCCTTCCGCCCAGGCGGCGGCGGCGGCCAGGATGGGCACCTCATCCACCATGAGGGGGATGAGGGCGGGGTCCACCTGGACCCCCTTCAGGGGACCATACCGGGCCCGCACATAGCCCACGGGCTCCCCCCCCTCCCCTTCCAGCACCCGCCACTCCAGATCCGCCCCCATGGCCTTCAGCACCTCCAGGAGGCCGGTGCGGGTGGGGTTCAGGCCCACGCCCTCCACGGTGACCTCGGAACCCGGGGTGACGAGGGCCGCCACCAGGAAAAAGGCCGCCGAGGAGAAGTCCCCGGGCACGGTGAGGTCCTTGGCGGGGAAGGGCTCGGCCCTCCGGGTGCGGATACGCGGGCCCTCGGTCTCCAGGGGAAGCCCAAAGTGGCGAAAAAGCCTTTCCGTGTGGTCCCGGGTGGGGATGGGCTCCACCACCTCCGTGACCCCTTCGGCGAAGAGGCCCGCCAGGAGGAGGGCGCTTTTCACCTGGGCGCTGGGGACGGGGAGGGTGTAGGCGATGCCCCTTAGCCCCCCGCCCCGCACCGCCAGGGGAGCCCGCTTTCCCCCCTCCCGCCCATCGATCTCGGCCCCCATCTGGCGCAAGGGCTCCACCACCCGGCCCATGGGGCGGCGCCTGAGGGAAGCGTCCCCGGTGAGGACGGCGAAAAGCCCCTCCTGCCCCGCCAGGAGACCCAGGAGGAGGCGCATGAGGGTACCGGCGTTGCCGCAGTCCAGAACGTCCTCAGGCTCCCTGAGGCGCAGGCCCCGCCCCCGCACCCGGAAGTGGGGTCCCTCCTCCGCGATCTCCGCCCCCAGGGCCTGAAGGGCCCGGGCGGTGGAGAGGGTATCCCCCGCCTTCAAGGGGTGGAGAAGCCTCCCCTCTCCCTCGCTCAGGGCCAGGAGCATGAGCCCCCGGTGGGTGACGGATTTGTCCCCCGGTACCCGCAAGCTCCCCCGCAAGGGGCCGCAGGGCTCGAGGTCCAAGAAGGGGCGGTCCATGCCCCCTAGTCTTGGGGGGCAAGGGGGCTTTGGTCAAGGGTGGTCCCCGCCTACAATGGAATCCAAGCATGGCCCTGGCCTGGCAAAGCCCGGTTTACGTGGAGCGGAAAAAGCTTCTGGAACGACTACCTGAAGAACCGGGCTTCGCCATCCACCTCGAGGCCCCCGCGGGCTTCGGGAAAAGCGTCCTAGCAGGTCAGCTTTCCGCCCGACTAGGCCTTCGCACCCTTTGGGTCAGCGCCCTCCTGGGAGAACCCAGGGCCCTCTTGACCAAGGCTTTGGGCCTACCCCAGGAGGTGCCCTGGGGGGCTGTGGTGGAGGCCCTTCAAGCTGAACCCACCCTGGTCATCCTGGAGGACCTTACGGGAACGGAGGACCTCTCCCCCCTCCTCCGCACCCTGCCCTGCCTCCTGGTGCTGGCCAGCCGCAATCCCCTCCCCTATCCTGAGCTCCCCAAGCTCCTCTCCGAGGGAAGGCTCGTGCACCTGAGAGCAGCGGACCTGGCCTTCACCCTGGAAGAGGCCAGGCTTCTCTTCGCCGGCAAGGAGGGCCACGGGGAGGCCCTGCTTCTCCTGGTGGAGAGGTGCCTGGCCCGGGGGCAGAAGGCCCGGGCGCGGAGGCTTTTAGAGGGCTACCGGACCCGCCTCCACAAGGACCTGGGGGAGGGGCCCTCCCCCCGGGTGGAGACCCTCCTCAAAGCCCTCCAGGGCTAGCCCCAAGAAGCCACCCTTCCCCCTCCACCCAGACCCCTTCCCCCGGCTCCAAGAGGACGGTGGCTGGGGGTTGAAGGCGAACCCTCTCCACCAGGGCCTCTCCCTGCAGGAGGGTGAGGAGCAGGGGGGCCTGGGGCTTCAGGTAAAGCCCCCCCCGCAAGGGATAGCGGCAAAGGCGGAAATGGGGCGTCCGGAGGAGGCGCTCTCCTCCCTCCACCGGCTCGGGCTGGGCTGGGAGCAATGGGGTGGGCTCCAGGAGGGCCACCTCCAGGGCCTTCTCCAGGTGGAGCTCCCGGGGGCGGCCGTAGTCGTAGAGGCGGTAGGTGAGGTCCGAGGGGGTCTGCACCTCGTAGACCCGCGTCCCCGGGCCCAGGGCGTGCACCACCCCCGCAGGCAGGTAGACCAGCTGGCCGGGGACCACCCGCACCCGATGCAAGACCTCCTCCAGGGCGCCCGCCTCCGCCCGGCGCCGCACCTCCTCCGGGGACACGGGGCGGGCGAAGCCGTAGACGATCTCCCCCGGGGTGAGCACGTACCAGGCCTCGTACTTTCCGGGCTTTCCCTCCACCTCCCAGGCGTAGGCGTGGGGGGGGTGGACCTGCACGGAAAGCCAGTCTGCGGGGTCCAGGAGCTTCACCAGGAGGGGCTCCTCCGCGAGCCAAACCTCCCCCACCCCAGGGCCGAAGCCCAGGGCGCTTCCCCCCCAGACCCTTGGTACCGGCTTGGGTTCCAGGCGCCGCACGGGGGTTAGCATAAGGGGTATGCGCGACCTGGACCGCGAGGAAACCTACCTGGCCGACCGCCGGGGCCTGGCCCTGGAGCTGAGGGACCTGGTGGGCTCGGGGCCGGTGCCCAAGGAGGCCTACCCCAGCCCCCACGCCGCCATAGGCTACGGGGAGGGCTGGTTCGCCGCGGCGCTTTCCGGCCTCCCCGACTGGACGGAGGAGGGCAGCCTCTTCGTCCTGGAAGGGGGGTACGACCTGGGAGAGGGGGCCGCCCTGGCCCTCCTGGCGGAGGGAGGACGGGCACGGGTGGTGCGCCTGGGCTTCCGGGAAGGGGCGGAGGTCTACCTCCCCCCCAGCCCCCTGAACCCCTACCGCTACCTGCGCTTCCTCCTCCTGGCCACCGGGCGGGAGGGGGCCCTGAAGGAGGTGGACGAGGCCCTCCTTAGAGAAAGGCGCCGCCTGGGGCCGGAGGTACCCCTGGAACAAAACCCGGCCAAGTTCCTGGCCTACACCCTCCTGGAAAGGCTTCCCCTCCTCTACGCCCCCTTCTTCCGCCCCCTGGAGGGGGCGGCGCAGAGCCTCCTCGCCCGCATCGGCAAAAGCCTCTCCCTCACCCCGCCCCACAGCGCCCTGGAGTTCTTCCTCACGGGGATGGAAGCCCGCCACGAGCAGGGGGACCCCCTGGCCGCCGTCCTCCTGGGGGAAGGGGAAGCGGTGAGGCTCGCCAAGGAGATCCTGGAAACCCGGGTGGACGCGGTGGCCGAGGTACCCCCCCAGGGGGAAAGCCGCCTGGCCCAGGCGGTGGCCCTCTGGTACCGCCTGGCCTGGACCGCCTACTACCTGGCCCTCCTCTACGGGGTGGACCCCTCCGACCCCGAGGTGCTGGAGCGCCTCCGGGAGGCCACCTAACCGCCCCGTTGTGGCGCAAGCCACAACGGGGCCCCCAAAAGGCCATGGTTGCCCCGCCTTTTCTCCTTGCGGTGAGGCGCGCTGGCCCCTAGTGAGGTAAGGCCCGGTGGAGATCCCCCCCTTTCCCAAGCCGGAAAGCCTCGAGGCAGCCTTCGCCCTGCAAAAGGCCCTGGCCCAGCGGGTGGTCCTAGCGGGGAGCCTGGAGGGGGTGCGGCGCATCGCCGCCCTGGACGCCTCCCACAAGCGGGGGAAGCCCCTGGTGGCCGTGGCGGTGCTCTACCACCTGGAAAGGGGCCCCCTTTCCGTGGGCCTCGGGGTGGTGCCGGAGGCGGCGCTCTTTCCCTACATCCCGGGCCTCCTCTCCTTCCGCGAGGCCCCCGCCTACCTGGAGGCTCTGCGCGCCCTCCCCGAGGCTCCCGAGGCCCTCCTGGTGGACGGACAGGGGATCGCTCACCCCCGGGGCCTGGGGATCGCGGGCCACCTGGGGGTGCACCTGGACCTGCCGAGCCTGGGGGTGGCCAAGAGCCTCCTCTACGGCCGCCCGGAGGCACCCCTGCCCCAGGAGGCGGGGAGCGCGGTAAGGCTCCTCTCTCCCGATGGCCGCCCCCTCGGCTACGCCTACCGGAGCCGCGCCGGGGTCAAGCCCCTTTACGTCTCCCCCGGGCACCGGGTGGGGGTGGAGGAGGCCCTGGCCTTCGCGAGGGCCCTGCCCACCCGCTTCCGCCTCCCCGAGCCCCTGCGCCTGGCCCATCTGGAGGCGGGCAAAGCCCTTAGAGCCTTAGACTGAGCCCCGTGGAAGCCCACCAGCCCAACCCCGTCTACCGGGCCGCTTGGTACCTGGCCCGATTTCTCTTGCACCTTCTCTTCGGCTACCGGGCAGAAGGCGTGGAAAACGTGCCCCGGGAGGGCCCCATCATCCTGGCCAGCAACCACCTTTCCATCCTGGACCCCATCGCCATCGGGGCGGGGGTACGGCGGCCCGTGAGCTTCCTGGCCCGGGCTGACGTCTTCCGCTTGCCCCTCCTCTCCTGGCTCCTGCCCCGGCTCTACGCCATCCCCGTGGAGCGGGGGCAGAGCGACCTCTCCGCCATCAAAAGCGCCATCCGTGCCCTGGAAAAGGGGATGGCCTTCGGCATCTTCCCCGAGGGGACGAGGAGCCGCACCGGCAAGCTAGGGCCCTTCAAGACCGGGATGGCGGCCATCGCCCTGCGCACGGGAAGCCCCGTGGTGCCCGTGGCCATCGTGGGTGCGGACCAAACCTGGCCCGTGGGGCGAAAGCTCTTCCGCCTGCGCCGACCCATAAGGGTCATCTACGGCAAGCCCATCCCCGTTCCAAGAGCTGCCAAGATCTCCCACCAGGAGCTTGAAGCCTTGACGCAGGAGATAGAAGCCAAGATACGGGAACTTCTCCCTCCCCAATACCGCCAGAGCTGATACTTTAGCTATCATACATTGCTACATATATGTATAGAAAAGGGTCTGGGTATTGCGCACCAAAATTCGGTCATGATATAGTCCCTACGGAAGGGAAAAGAGGAAGGAGGTGAAGAATGGCAGCAAGGAAAACGGTAACCAAGGCAGACCTGGTGGATCAGGTGGCGGCGGCTACCGGCCTCAAGAAGAAGGACGTGAAGGCAGCGGTGGATGCCTTCCTCTCCAAGGTGGAGGGGGCGCTGGCCGGGGGCAACAAGGTGCAGCTCACCGGCTTCGGCACCTTCGAGGTGCGCAAGCGCAAGGCCCGCACCGGGGTGAAGCCCGGCACCAAGGAGAGGATCAAGATTCCCGCTACCCAGTATCCGGCCTTCAAGCCCGGCAAGGCCCTCAAGGAGCAGGTTAAGAAGTAGGCTCTGCTGACCCCTTCCCCCGGGGGGCCTAAGCCCCCCGGGCCCTACTCTCCGGCGCCGAAGCGCCCGGGCGCGGAGGTGGTCCCGCCACGACGGGGCACTTAGGCCCCGCCCAGGGCGCCTCCCGGCTTAACCTTGGGCACCACCCGGGGGGCCTCTTTTTCCTCCCGCTCCTCGGGCTTGGCCGGCTCCGGGGGCAGGCCCTCCACCACCCGCTGGAACTCTTCTGCGGTGAGGGTTTCCACCTCCAGGAGGGTTTCCGCCACCCGTTCCAAGACCTCCCGCCTCTCCTGAAGCAGGGTCTTGACCCTTCCGTACTGTTCCTCGATGAGGCAGCGCACCGCCTCGTCGATGCGCTTGGCGGTGGCCTCGGAGTACTGGCGCACGTCGTAGCCCCCCAGGTAGGTGTCCTCCCGCAGGGCGTAGGCCACAGGGCCGAACTCGGGGTGCATGCCCCACTCGGTGATCATCCGCCGGGCCAGCTCCGTGGCCTGGCGGAAGTCGTTCTCCGCCCCCGTGGTCACGTCCTCGAAGACCAGCTCCTCCGCCGCCCGCCCGGCCAGGGCCACGGCGATCTGGTCCAGGAGGCGCTTTCTAGACCAGTGGAGCATGTCCTCCCGCCGGGGCATCATGAAGCCCAGGGCCCGCCCCCGGGGGACGATGGTCACCTTGTGCACCCCCTCCACATGCTCCAGGTAGTGGGCGGCCAGGGCGTGTCCCGCCTCGTGGTAGGCGGTGATCCGGCGGTCGCGGGAGGTGAGGACCAGGCTCTTCTTGGCCGGACCCATCATCACCCGGTCGGCCGCCTCCTCCAGGTCCTTCATGGTGATCTTCTTCCGGCCCTCCCGGGCGGCGAGGAGGGCCGCCTCGTTCAGGAGGTTCTCCAGGTCCGCCCCCACGAAACCCGGGGTGCGCTTGGCCAGGAGGGCCAGGTCCACGTCCTCGGCCAGGGGCTTACCCCGGGCGTGGATCCTGAGGATCTGCTCCCGGCCCTTCACGTCGGGGGCGTCGATGGCCACCTGGCGGTCGAAGCGCCCCGGGCGCAGGAGGGCCGGGTCCAGGACGTCGGGACGGTTGGTGGCGGCCATGACGATGACCGTGGAGTCCTTCTCGAAGCCGTCCATCTCCACCAGGAGCTGGTTCAGGGTCTGTTCCCTCTCGTCGTTGCCGCCCCCCACGCCCCCGCCCCGGCGGCGGCCCACGGCGTCGATCTCATCGATGAAGACGATGCAGGGGGCATGGCGCTTGGCGGTCTCGAAGAGGTCCCGCACCCGGGCCGCCCCCACCCCCACGAACATCTCCACGAAGTCGGAACCGCTTGCGGTGATGAAGGGCACCCGGGCCTCCCCGGCCACCGCCCGGGCGATGTGGGTCTTGCCCACCCCCGGGGGGCCCACCAGCAGAACCCCCTTGGGGATCCGGGCCCCCATCTCGTGGAAGCGGGCGGGGTTCTTGAGGAACTCCACGATCTCCCTGAGCTCCTCCTTGGCCTCCTCGGCCCCGGCCACGTCCTTGAAGGTGACCTTGGGGGCCTCGGTGAGCACCTTGGCCCGGCTCTTGGTGAAGCTGAAGGCCCCGTCCGAGGGCCCGGCCCGCCCAGCCCGGGAAAAGTAGAAGAGGGCGCCCACCAGAAGCCCCACCAGGAGCAAGGGCCAGAGGAAGCCCAAGGGGTTGGGGTTAGCAGGAGGCTCCACCCGCACGCTCACCCCCCGCTTGGTCCAGGACTCCAGGGTCTCGTTGTCCGGGGGGCTGGCGGCAAAAGTGGTGAAGGTGGAGCCGTCGGTGAGGGTGCCCTGGATGCGGGTATCCCCGGCGCGGACCACCACTTCCTTTACCCGGCCCGCCTGCAGGTCCTCGAGAAAGGTGGTGTAGTTCACGGCCCCGCCGGAGCCGCCCGGGGTGCCGGCAAGGCTGAAGGCCCAGACCAGGAGGAACACCGCCAGGACCAACACCAAGAGATGGGGGAGCCGGGACATCTCTTCCTTAGGGTACACGCTCGGCCCAGGCCACGGGTAGCCCGGGCCACTATGATACAGGCATGCTCAAGTCTCTTGACTAAGAGATATCGGGCAGCTTATGCTTGGGGCGAGAGGTGAGGCTATGGCCAAGGCAGTGGGCATTGACCTGGGCACCACCAACAGCGTGATCGCCATTCTGGAGGGCGGCAAGCCGGTGGTGCTGGAAAACGCCGAAGGGGAGAGGGTCACGCCCAGCGTGGTAGCCTTCCGGGACGGGGAAACCCTGGTGGGGCGCATGGCCAAGCGCCAGGCGGTCCTGAACCCTGAGGGCACCCTCTTCGAGATCAAGCGCTTCATCGGCCGCCGCTTCGAAGAGGTGCGGGAGGAGGCCAAGCGGGTGCCCTACAAGGTGGTCCCGGGCCCCGACGGGGGCGTGCGGGTGGAGGTGAAGGGCAAGCTCTACACCCCCGAGGAGATCAGCGCCATGGTCCTCCGCAAGCTGGTGGAGGACGCCTCCAAGAAGCTCGGGGAACGGATCACCAAGGCGGTGATCACCGTGCCCGCCTACTTCAACAACGCCCAGCGGGAGGCCACGGCCAACGCGGGCAGGATCGCCGGGCTGGAGGTCCTGCGCATCATCAACGAGCCCACGGCGGCCGCCCTGGCCTACGGCCTGGACAAGAAGGGGAACGAGACCGTCCTGGTCTTCGACCTGGGGGGCGGCACCTTCGACGTGACGGTGCTGGAGATCGGGGAAGGGGTCTTCGAGGTGAAGGCCACCTCCGGGGACACCCACCTGGGCGGCAGCGACATGGACCACGCCATCGTGAACTGGCTGGCCGAGGAGTTCCGCCGGGAGTACGGGGTGGACCTCAAGGCGGACCGCCAGGCCCTCCAGCGCCTCATCGAGGCGGCGGAGAAGGCCAAGATCGAGCTCTCCAGCACCTTCGAGACCACCATCAGCCTCCCCTTCATCGCCCTGGACCCGGCCAGCAAGACGCCCCTCCACCTGGAGAAGAAGCTCACACGGGCCAGGTTCGAGGAGCTCATCGAGCCTCTCCTGAGGCGCCTCCGCGCCCCCGTGGAACAGGCCCTGAAGGACGCAGGGCTTTCCCCGGGCCAGATCGACGAGGTCATCCTGGTGGGCGGGGCCACCCGGGTGCCCGCGGTGGAGCGGATGGTGCGGGAGCTTCTGGGCAAGGAGCCCAACCGCTCCGTGAACCCCGACGAGGTGGTGGCCATGGGAGCCGCCATCCAGGCGGGGGTGCTGGTGGGCGAGGTGCGGGACGTGGTCCTCCTGGACGTCACCCCCCTCTCCCTGGGGGTGGAGACCAAGGGCGGGGTGATGACCGTCCTCATCCCCCGGAACACCACCATCCCCACCCGCAAGTGCGAGGTCTTCACCACCGCCGAGCACAACCAGACCGCGGTGGAGGTCCACGTCCTGCAAGGGGAGCGCCCCATGGCCCAGGACAACAAGAGCCTGGGCCGCTTCCGCCTCGAGGGCATCCCCCCCATGCCCGCTGGAGTCCCCCAGATTGAGGTCTGCTTCGACATCGACGCCAACGGCATCCTCCACGTGACCGCAAAGGAGAAGTCCACGGGCAAGGCGGCCTCCATCACCATCCAGAACACCACCACCCTCTCCGAAGAAGAGATCCAGCGCATCATCGCCGAGGCCCAGCGCCACGCGGAGGAGGACCGCCGCCGCAAGGAGCACGCGGAGCTCAGGAACACCCTGGACTCCGCCCGGGTGCAGGCGGAAAGGGTGCTCCAGGAGAAGCAGGGTAGCCCCGAGGCCCGCTCCCGCCTGGAGACGGCCATCGCCAAGGCCAAGGAGCTGGTGGAGAAGGACGCCCCCGACCCCGAGCTGAAGGCGGCTACCCAGGAGCTTTTGCAGGCGGTGGAGGCCTACGAAAAGAGCGTGGGCGCCCCTGGGGGCCAGCGCCCCGACGACGTGATCGACGCCGACTACAAGCCCGCCGAATGAGGCCCCCTTAGGCCCTGCCCTCTGGGGCAGGGCCCCTTACGCCCCAGGAGGGAGCATGGACAAGGAGCAGGAGCGCCTGCTGAGCGAAGCCACCCCCAGGGCAGAGGAAGGGGGGGAGAACCTTCCGCCGGCCCAGGAGGCTTCCGTGGGGCCGCTGGAGGACCCCATGGCGGAGCGCCTCAAGGCCTTGGAGGGAGAGCTCGCCCTCCTCAAGGACCGCTACCTGCGGCTCCTCGCGGACTTCGACAACTACCGCAAGCGCATGGAGGAGGAGCTCAGGGCCCGGGAGCGGGAGGGGGTCCTGAAAGCCCTAAGGGCCCTCCTTCCCGTCCTGGACGACCTGGACCGGGCCCTGGAGTTCGCAGGCACCAACCCCGAGGGCATCCTCCAAGGGGTGAAGGCGGTGCGGGAGGGCTTCTTCCGCATCCTAGCAGGGCTTGGCATCGAGGAGGTGCCCGGGGAAGGGGAGGCCTTTGACCCCCGCTACCACGAGGCCATCGGCCTCCTCCCCGGCGAGCCCGGCAAGGTGGCCCGGGTCTTCCAGCGGGGCTTCCGCCTGGGGGAGGCCTTGGTGCGCCCGGCCCGGGTGGCGGTGGGTGAGGAGAAAAGCCCTGAGGAAGAGGGCGTGGAGTAGGCCATGAAGGACTACTACGCCATCCTAGGGGTACCGAGAAACGCCACGCAGGAGGAGATCAAGCGGGCCTACAAGCGCCTGGCACGCCAGTACCACCCCGACGTCAACAAAAGCCCTGAGGCGGAGGAGCGGTTCAAGGAGATCAACGAGGCCTACGCCGTCCTCTCCGACCCGGAAAAGCGCAAGGTCTACGACACCTACGGCACCGCCACCCCACCCCCGCCCCCACCCCCCGGGGGGTACGACTTCTCGGGGTTTGACGTAGAGGACTTCTCCGACTTCTTCCAGGAGCTCTTCGGCGGGGGCCTCTTTGGGGGCATGGGGCGGAGGAGGCCAAGGAAAGGCCGCGATCTCCGGGCCGAGCTGGCCCTGACCCTGGAGGAGGCCTTCTGGGGCGGGGAAAAGGTGCTGGAGGTGGGAGGAAGGCGCGTTTCCGTGAAGATCCCCCCCGGGGTCCAGGAGGGAAGTGTCCTGCGCCTTCCCGGCATGGGGGGCCCTGGGGAGCCGCCGGGGGACCTTCTCCTCACCGTGCGGCTTCTCCCTCACCCCGTTTTCCGCCTCGAGGGCCAGAACCTCTACGCCACCTTGGACGTGCCTGCACCCATCGCCGTGGTGGGGGGCAAGGTGCGGGCCCCCACCCTGGAGGGCCCGGTGGAGGTCACCATCCCCCCTAAGACCCAGGCGGGAAGGAAGCTTAGGCTCAAGGGCAAGGGCTTCCCCGGGCCCCATGGCCGGGGCGACCTCTACCTGGAGGTGCGCCTCGTCATCCCCGAGCATCTCTCCCCGGAGGAGGAAGCCCTTTGGCGGAAGCTAGCGGAGGTGCACCATGCTCGCGCGTAGCGAGTGGCTCTCCCTCGAGACCCTGGCGGCCTACGGCCTCTCCTTGGGCGCGGTGCGGGCCTACGTGGAGATCGGCTTTGTGGAGCCCTTGGAAGTGGGGGATGCTTGGTACTTCCGGGAAGAGGACCTTTTCCGCATGCTCAAGGCGGAGCGCATCCGCCGCGACCTGGGAGCCAACCTGGTGGGGGCAGCCTTGGTGGTGGAAATCCTGGAACGCCGCTAAAGCCCTGGCGTTTCTCCTCGAGGCGGTTCAGGAATCGGGACATCCCTCGCCCCCCTTTCCCCTATAATCAGGGCAGAACGCGCTGGCATCTCTCCGTTGGGCGAACCTCTCCGCAACACAGGGTGTTCCACTTTATGCTTATAGATTGCTTGACATTGGCTTTATCAAGTGATATGATCGAGCTAGTAGGAGGCAAAGGGGTATGAACCTGGAACGCTGGACGCAAGCCGCCCGCGAGACCCTGGCCCAGGCGCAGGTCCTGGCCCGGCAGATGCGGCACCAAGCCATCGACCTGCCCCACCTTTGGGCGGTGCTCCTGCGGGATCCCTCCGGCCTGGCCTGGAGGCTTTTGGAAAAAGCCGGGGTAGACCCCAAGGCCTTGAAAGAGAGCCAAGAGAAGGAGCTTGCCCGCCTGCCCCGGGTGGAGGGAGCGGAGGGCGGGCAGTACCTGACCCCCCGGCTCTCCGGGGTTTTTGGCCGGGCCGAGGCCCTCATGGAGGAGCTTAAGGACCGCTTCGTGGCCCTGGACACCCTGGTCCTGGCCTTGGCGGAGGCCACCCCCGGCCTCCCAGGGCTGGAAGCCTTGAAGAAGGCCCTGCAAGAACTCAGAGGAGGTAAGACCGTGCAGACGGAACACGCGGAAAGCACCTACAACGCCCTGGAGCAGTACGGCATCGACCTGACCCGGCTCGCCGCCGAGGGCAAGCTGGACCCGGTCATCGGCCGCGACGAGGAGATCAGGCGCACCATTCAGATCCTCCTCCGCCGCACCAAGAACAACCCCGTGCTCATCGGCGAGCCGGGGGTGGGCAAAACCGCCATCGTGGAGGGCCTGGCCCAGCGGATCGTGAAGGGGGATGTGCCGGAAGGCTTAAAGGGCAAGCGCCTCATCTCCTTGCAGATGGGCTCCCTCCTGGCCGGGGCCAAGTACCGGGGCGAGTTTGAGGAGCGCCTGAAGGCGGTGATCCAGGAGGTGGTGGGGAGCCAAGGGGAGATCATCCTCTTCATCGACGAGCTCCACACCGTGGTAGGGGCGGGCAAGGCCGAAGGCGCGGTGGATGCGGGCAACATGCTGAAGCCCGCCCTGGCCCGGGGGGAGCTGAGGCTCATCGGGGCCACCACCCTGGACGAGTACCGGGAGATCGAGAAGGACCCCGCCTTGGAAAGGCGCTTCCAGCCCGTCTACGTGGACGAGCCCAGCGTGGAGGAGACCATCTCCATCCTGCGGGGCATCAAGGAGAAGTACGAGGTGCACCACGGGGTGCGCATCTCCGACCCGGCCCTGGTGGCGGCGGCGGTCCTCTCCCACCGCTACATCACGGAAAGGCGCCTCCCCGACAAGGCCATCGACCTGGTGGACGAGGCGGCGGCCCGCCTGCGCATGGCCCTGGAAAGCGCCCCGGAGGCCATCGATACCCTGGAGCGCAAGAAGCTCCAGCTGGAGATTGAGCGTGAGGCCCTCAAGAAGGAGAAGGACCCCGACTCCCTGGAGCGCCTGAAGGCCATCGAAGGGGAGATCGCCACCCTCACCCAGGAGATCGAAAAGCTCAAAAGGGAGTGGGAGGCGGAACGGGAGGTCCTGAAGCGGCTCCGCGAGGCCCAGCACCGCCTGGACGAGGTAAGGCGGCAGATCGAGCTGGCCGAACGCCAGTACGACCTGAACCGGGCCGCCGAGCTCCGCTACGGGGAGCTTCCCCGCCTCGAGGCCGAGGTGGAGGCCCTCTCCGAAAGGCTCAGAAACGCCCGCTTCGTGCGCCTGGAGGTAACCGAGGAGGACATCGCCGAGATCGTCTCCCGCTGGACGGGGATCCCCGTCTCCAAGCTCCTGGAAGGGGAAAGGGAGAAGCTTTTGCGGCTTGAGGACGAGCTCCACCGGCGGGTGGTGGGGCAGGAGGAGGCCATCCGGGCCGTGGCCGACGCCATACGCCGGGCCCGGGCGGGCCTCAAGGACCCGAACCGCCCCATCGGGAGCTTCCTCTTCCTGGGCCCCACGGGGGTGGGCAAGACCGAGCTGGCCAAGACCCTGGCCGCCACCCTCTTCGACACCGAGGAGGCCATGGTGCGCATCGACATGACGGAGTACATGGAAAAGCACGCGGTAAGCCGCCTCATCGGGGCCCCGCCCGGCTACGTGGGCTACGAGGAGGGGGGGCAGCTCACCGAGGCGGTGCGGCGGCGGCCCTACACGGTCATCCTCTTCGACGAGATCGAGAAGGCCCACCCCGACGTCTTCAACCTCCTCCTGCAGATCCTGGACGACGGCCGCCTCACCGACTCCCACGGGCGCACCGTGGACTTCCGCAACACGGTGATCATCCTCACCTCCAACCTGGGAAGCCCCCTGATCCTCGAGGGCATCCAGAAGGGCTGGCCCTACGAGCGCATCCGGGAGGAGGTCTTCGCCGTGTTGCAACGGCACTTCCGCCCCGAGTTCCTGAACCGCCTGGACGAGACCGTGGTCTTCCGGCCGCTTACCAAGGAGCAGATCCGCCAGATCGTGGAGATCCAGCTCCAGGGCCTCCGGGCCCGCCTTGCGGAACGGCGCATCGCCCTGGAGCTCACCGAAGGGGCCAAGGACTTCCTGGCCGAAAGGGGCTTCGACCCGGTCTTCGGCGCCCGGCCCCTCAAGCGGGTGATCGGGCGGGAGCTGGAAACCCCCCTGGCCAAGAAGATCCTGGCCGGGGAGGTGCGGGAGGGGGACAAGGTGGTGGTGGAGGCTGGGCCTCTGGGCCTCACCTTCCGCACCCCTGAGCGGGTGGAAGCCTAGGGAGGCGACCCCATGGACGTGGTGGAGGTGCTCAAGAAGGCCTACCAGGACGAGCTTTTGGACGCCCTGCGGGCGGAAAGGGCGGCGGAGGGGGTGCCCTACCCCCACCTCAAGGCCCTCCTCCTGGAGGTGGCAAAGCGGGAGCGGGCCCACGCAGAAGCTCTGGCCGAGGCCCTCCGCCGCCTTGGGGCCCCCCTCCCTCCCACCCCCAGGGCGGAGGAGGCAGGCTGGGAAGCCCTGGTGCGCCTGCTGGCCGAGGAAGGGTTGGAGCGGGCCTACTACCTGGAGAGCACCTTCCCCGATCCGGAGCTGGAAGCCCTCTTCACCCGGTTGGGCCAGGAGGAGAGGCTCAACCAGGAGGCCCTCCGCCAGGTCCTGAAGCGCATCTAGGAGGAAGCCATGCTGACCAAGGAGGAGATCCGCTACCTCAAGGAAACCCTACCCCAGAGGGAGGGCCCCCTGCTCTCCCTTTACCTGGACACCCACCCCACCCGGGAGGAGAACGCGGGCAAGGCCTACGCCCTCCGGGCCAAGGCGGCCATGAAGGAGCTGGGGGTGCCGGAAGGGGTGGCCAAGGAGGTGCTCCTGCGCCTGGACGAGCCCCCCAGGGGGCGGACCCGGGCCCTCTTCGCCGGGGAGGGGTTTTTGGAGAGCTACGAGTTTCACGTGGACTTTCCCCTGGTGGACGGGGTCTTGGCCCACTACGGCGAGCCCTTCCTGGCCCCCCTCCTCTTCGCCCTGGACGAGTACGAGCGCTACGGGGTGGTCTACGTGGACGGGGAGCGCTGGCGCTTTTTCACCGTCCACATGGGGGAGATCGCCGAGCGGGAGGACGCCTTCTTGGCCCTGGACCCCTCCTTGTGGCGGGAGATCACCCTGAGCCGGGAGGGGCGCAGGCTCCAGCAGGGACGGCATTCCGGCGGGGCGGGCATGGACCTTTTCCAAAGCCGCCTCGAGGCCTGGCAGGTGCGCTTCTACAAGGAGGTGGCCCGCCTCCTGGAAAGGGCGGTGGAGGAGGAAGGGGCCAGGCGGCTCATCCTCATGGGCCCCGAGGTCCCGGTGCGCCTCTTCGAGGGCTTCCTGCCCCGGCACCTGGGGGAGCGGGTGGCGGCCCGCCTCCCCTCCCTGCAAAGCCCGGGGGCCCGGCCGGGGGAGGTGCTCAAGCGGGTGGAGGAGGTCCTGGCCCAGGCGGAGCGGGAGGAGGAGGCGGCCCTCCTCCGCCTCCTGGAGGAGCGGGGGGTCTTCGGCCCCGAGGTCCTCGCCCTCCTCCAGGAGGGGCGGGTCCACCTCCTGGCCCTCCCCTGGGTGCCCGAGGCCCGGGTGTACGTCTGCCCGGAAGGGGTGTACCCCCGCCCGGAGGAGGCCCCCTGCCAGGGCCCGGAGGAGAAACCCCTGGCCCTGGTGATCCCGGGCCTCGCCGAGGCCTACGGCACGAGGCTGGAGTTCGTCCACGGGGAAGCGCAAAAGGGGCTTCTTGAGCGCGGAGGCATGGCCGCGCTCTTGAGGTGGTAAGGAGGTGAGGGAAGTGATCCGGTTTGACCCTTTCAAGGAGCTGGAGGAGCTGCAGGAGCGCCTGGCGCGGGCCTTCGGCACCCCGCAGCAGGGGCCCCGGGTCTACGCCCCCAGCGTGGACGTGGTGGAGGACGGCGAGGGGCTCCACCTCTTCGTCTACCTGCCCGGGGTGGAGCCGGAAAAGGTGGAGGTGGTGGCCGAGGAGGGGGTGCTCTCCGTGAAGGCCGAGCGGCCCTTCGAAAAACGGGAGGGCACCACCTACCACCGCCTGGAGGGCCCCTACGGGACCTTCGCCCGGGGCTTCAACGTGCCCAGCACCTACGACCTCTCCCGGGTGCAGGCCCGCTTCCGCCACGGGGTCCTGCACCTCCTGGTGCCCAGGGCAGAGGAGACCCGGCCCAAGAGGATCCAGGTGCAGGTGGAGTAGCGGATTCGGCCCCAGGCCCTTTGGAGGCGGCCTGGGACCGGAAAGGAGGGAACCATGCGGCGCACGGTGCGGTACATCCTGGCCACCTCCAACCCCATGGGCGACCTCGAGGCCCTGGAGCGCCTGGTGCGGCTGGCCCCAGACACCGGGGCGGACGCCCTGGCGGTCCTCGGCAACCTCATGCCCAAGACGGCCAAGGGGCGGGACTACGCCGCCCTTTTCCGCCTCCTGGCCGAAGCCCACCTGCCCACCGCCTACATCCCCGGGCCCGAGGACGCCCCCATCTGGGACTACCTCCGGGAGGCGGCCAACGTGGAGCTGGTCCATCCCCACATGCGCAACGTGCACGAGACCTTCACCTTCTGGAAGGGGCCCTACCTGGTGGCGGGGATGGGCGGGGCCATCGCCGAGGAGGGGGAACCCGAGGAAAAGGAGGCCCTGCGCTACCCCGCCTGGGTGGCGGAGTACCACCTGAAGGCGCTTTGGGAACTCAAGGACTACCCCAGGATCTTCCTCTTCCACACCCTGCCCCACCACAAGGGCCTGGGGGAGGCGGGCTCCCACGAGGTGGCCCACCTGGTCAAGACCCACAACCCCCTCCTGGTCATCGTGGCCGGGAAGGGGCAGAAGCACGAGACCCTGGGGGCCAGCTGGGTGGTGGTGCCTGGGGACCTTTCTGAGGGGGAGTACAGCCTCTTGGACCTGAAGGCCCGAAAGCTGGAAACAGGGAACGTGCGCTAGGATCCTGAGGGCAGCTGAGGAGAGCTGAGAAAGGAGGCGGCATGGACAGGGAAACCCTGATCCAAGGACTGAACCTGGACCTGGCCCACGAGTACGCGGCCATCCTGCAGTACATCACCTACGCAGCCACGGTGACCGGCATCCACCGCGGGGAGCTCAAGGAGTTCTTCCTGGGGGAGATCCAGGACGAGCTGCGCCACGCCCAGCTCCTGGCGGACAAGATCGCCGCCCTGGGGGGCAAGCCCACCACCCTCCCGGCCCCCGTGCCCGAGGCCGAGGGGCCCCGGGCCATGCTGGAGGCCATCCTAAAGGCGGAGACCGAGACCATCGCCCGCTACGTGGAGCGGATGAAGCAGGCCGAGGCCCTGGGGGACTACGGCCTGGCCAACGACCTGCACGAGATCATCTCCGAGGAGACCCGGCACAAGGAGGAGACGGAAAAGCTCCTCCGGGGCCGCTGGACGGAGTGACCGCACCCCAGCGGAGGGAGGCGAGGACCTCCGCAGGATGGGGAGGGCAAGGGGTGCGGCGGAGGCGGCCGGACCCCGTGGGGACCCAAAGGAGGCGGACCATGCTAGAAAAGCTCTGGCCCTTCGGCAGAAACCGGGTGCGCAAGGCCCTGGAGGAAGCCCTGGACCGGGCCTTCAAGGAGGAGGGCGAGACCCTGGAGCCCCTTTCCGAGCTCCAGGAGGGGGAGGACCACTACCTGTTGCGGGTGGAAGTGCCGGGCCTGGGCCCGGAGAACCTGGAGGTGCGCCTGGAGGGGGACCAGCTGGTGGTGGAGGGGGAGAAACGGGAGGAAAAGCGCACCAAGCACCTCTCGGAGATCGTCTACGGGCGCATCTACCGCGCTTACCTCCTCCCCAAGGACGCCAAGAGGGAAGGCCTCGAGGCCCGGCTCGGCAAGGGGGTGCTGGAGGTGCGCATCCCCCGGGAAAAGCGCCCCCACGAGCCCCCGGTGCGGATCCCCATCCAGGGGGAGTAGCCGCTGGAAGGCCAGGGGGCCGTCCTCCAGAGGCCCCCTGCGGGCTTGGAGCGGGCGCCACCCATGAGCCAGGACCTCCTCCTCCTCCTCTACCGCCGGGCCACCCGCCTGGTCTTCAACCTGGTGGTGGTGGCCCTCCTCGTGGGCCTCTTCGTGGGGGTGGGGCGCACCTTCTTGGAGCTCGGCCTCACCCTCACCGAGCCCACGGTGCGCCTGGGCCTCAAGGAGCTCGTCACCAACGTCCTCACCCTGGTCATCGTCCTGGAGCTGGTGCGGGTCTTCGTGGAGTACTTCGAGCTGGAGCGGGTGCGCCTGGCCGTCCTCCTGGAGATCGGGGTGGCCCTGGCCCTGCGGGAGCTTCTCCTCCTCCTCTTCGCCGAGGCGCTTTCCGGCCTCGATGTCTTCTTCTGGACCCTGGGCATCCTGGCCCTGGTCCTAGGGCGCACCCTGGCGGTGCGCTTCTCCCCGGGGAGGGCGGAGTGAAGGTAGAGGGGGAAGCGGGAACCCCAGCACTTTGAGGTGGGTTGGGAAGGCGAGCCTGCCGTGAGGAGGCCCGGGAGCCCGGGGCCATCTGGTCGGGGTGCCTTTCCACCTCGAGGCGGTGGGGGATACCAAACCAAGCTGGGGGCTTTACCCCAGGCCCAAAGGGGGTCCCGCGTGAGGCCCCCCTCCGCTGAACCCTCTCCCCGAGGCGGAGGCCGCGCCTGCCCCCGCACCGGGGCCCCACCCGAAGGGGCCCTCTGGGCCGACGGCCCCATGGGGGTGGGGCAGGATGAGGCCCAAGCCCCCGCTGGCCCGCAGGCCCCGGTGCTAGGATAGGGCCAGAGGTCGGGTTATGGAAATCTTTTTCCAGCTCTTCTGGCTCTTCTTCATCCTCTCCGTCCTGTCCCCCTACCTGCAGCAGCAGCTGCTCTATGGGGCCCGGGCCCGCAAGATCGCCGAGCTGGAGAGGAAGCGCAGGAGCCGGGTCATCACCCTCATCCACCGGCAGGAGGCGGTGAGCTTCCTCGGCATCCCCATCACCCGCTTCATCAACATCGACGACTCGGAGCAGGTCCTGAGGGCCATTCGCCTCACCGACAAGAGCGTGCCCATCGACCTGGTCCTGCACACCCCGGGAGGGCTGGTCCTGGCCGCGGAGCAGATCGCCGAGGCCCTCCTGCGCCACCCCGCCAAGGTCACGGTCTTCGTGCCCCACTACGCCATGTCCGGGGGGACCCTCATCGCCCTGGCCGCGGACGAGATCGTCATGGACGAGAACGCCGTCTTGGGCCCTGTGGACCCCCAGCTCGGCCAGTACCCGGCGGCGAGCATCCTGAAGGTGCTGGAAAAGAAGCCCCTTGCTGAGGTGGAGGACCAGACCCTGATCCTGGCGGACGTGGCGGAGAAGGCCTTGAGGCAGGTGAAGGCCACGGTTAAGGGCCTCCTCCTCCGGCACCTCCCCGAGGAGAGGGCGGAGGCGGTGGCCGCCCTCCTCTCCCAGGGCACCTGGACCCACGACTACCCCATCGACGTGACCCAGGCCCGGGAGATGGGCCTGCCGGTGAGCACGGAGATGCCCCTGGAGGTCTACGAGCTCATGGACCTTTACCCCCAGGCCCAGGGGGGTAAGCCCAGCGTGCAGTACGTGCCCCTCCCCTACCGGGGGGAGCCGGCCGGAGGGAGGAGGTAGGTGCTCCCCCTCTACGACATCAACCACGCCCGCCGGCCGGCCCTGGTGGTCAAAGCCCTGGTCCTGGCCAACGCCCTGGCCTTCCTCTGGCAGCTTTCCGTGGGGCTGGAGTGGTCGGCGAGGGCCTATGGCTTCATCCCGGCCCTCTTCTTCCAGGACCCCCTGGGGCAGGCCTACCGCCTCCTCACCAGCATGTTCCTCCACGGGAGTTTCTTTCATATTCTCTCCAACATGTGGTTCCTCTGGGTCTTCGGGGACAACGTGGAGGACCGCATGGGCCACGGCGGCTTTCTCCTCTTCTACCTCCTGGGGGGCTTGGCGGCCGCCCTGGCCCAGGGGCTTTTCATGCCGGGCTCCCCCATCCCCATGATCGGGGCCAGCGGGGCGGTCTCGGCGGTCCTCGGGGCCTACTACGTCCTTTTCCCCCGGGCCTACGTGGTGGCCCTGGTCTTCCTGATCCTGCCCTTTTTGGTCACCCTGCCCGCGGGCTTCTACCTGGGCTACTGGGCCCTGCTCCAGCTCCTCCAGGGCGCCTTGGGGCTCCCTGGGGTGGCCTGGTGGGCCCACCTGGGGGGGTTCCTCTTCGGGGCACTGCTGGCCCGCCGCTTTGCCCCCAGGGGGCGCCGGGGATAAGGCCTACTCGTGCTCCCGCCCCTTCAGCTCGTCCACGTGGGTCTTCTCCCACAGGGGTACCCCTGCGCGGTAGGCGGCGCGGCCCAGGAAGTGGGCCCCAATGGGGGCGGTGGAGAAGAGAAAGACCAGGAGGAGCACCGCCTTGAAGGCCACCAGCCCCTCGCCAAAGCCCAAGGCCACCCCCAGGAGGAGGAGGCCCAGGCCCAGGGTGGCGGCCTTGGTGGCCGCGGACATGCGGATGTAGAAGTCGGGGAAGCGCAGAAGGCCCAGGGCCGCCGCCAGGAAGACCAAAGAACCCAAAAGGAGCAGGAGGTCTACCAGGAGGCTCATTCCCGGCTCCTTTCGATGAAGCGGGCGAAGGCGATGGTGGCCAAGAAGGAGACCAGGGCCAGCACCGTGGCCACGTCCACAAAAAAGACCTGCCGGGTGAGGAGGGCGTAGACCAGAGCCAGCCCCATGAAGCCAAAGCCCACCATTTCCAGGCCCAGCACCCGGTCCGGCAGGGAAGGCCCCCGGAGGAGGCGGTAGAGGGTGAGGGCCAGGGCCACGGTGAGGAGGAAAAGGGAAAGCTCCTTCACCGGGTCACCTCCAAAACGCGCCGCTCGAAGCTCCCCTTGAGGTCCTCCTTGGCCGCCTGGGGGTCCTCCGCATACATGTTGTGCACGAAGAGCACCCGGCGGTCCCGGGAGACGTGGACGCTCAGGGTGCCCGGGGTGAGGGTGATCATATTGGCGAAGAGGGCGATCTCCAGGTCGCTCTTCCCCTCCAGGGGCACCGCCAGGATCCCCGGGCGCATGCGGAAGCGGGGGGAGAGCACCTCCTGGATCACCCGCAGGTTGGAGAGGACCACCTCCCAAAGGAAGTAGAGGACGAGCCGCAAGACAAGCCAGACTTTCACCGTGCACCTCCGAGAACCGCCGCCACGTAGGCGGAAGGGTCCAGAAGCTCCCGGGCCGCCTGCTCCGCCAGGGCGAAGCCGTAGCCGGCTCCGAGGCCGATGAACACCGTGACGAAGGAGAGAAGGGCGGTACCCAGGACCATAGTGAGGGGCACGGGGCCTTCCAGGAGCCTAACCCGCTCCTCCGGCAGGGGCTTCCAGAAGGCTTCCCGCCAGATCTTCATCATGGACATCAGGGTGAAAAGCCCCACCAGGAGCGCCACCCCCACGATGGCGTACTCCCCGATCTCCAACCCCCCCACCACCAGGAAGAGCTTGGCGAAGAAGCCGGAGAAGGGGGGAAGTCCCGCCAGGGAAAGGGCTGGGATGATGAAGAGCAGGGCAAAAAAAGGCCGGTAGCGGTAGAGGCCGCCCAGCTCTTCCAGGTGGAAAGAACCCAAAAGCCTTTGGGCCAGACCGGCCACCAGGAAAAGGGCCGCCTTCACGAAGATGTGGTGGACGATGTAGAAAATACCCCCGGCGATCCCTACGGGCGTGAAAAGCCCCAGGCCCATGACCATGTAGCCGATCTGGCTGATGATGTGGAAGGAGAGAAGGCGACGCACCTCCATCTGGGCCAAGGCCCCCAAGACCCCGGTGACCATGGTGAAACCGGCGATCCAAAGGATCAACCGGTGCCACAGTTCGGGTTCCTGATGGAAGAGCACGGTAAAGAGGCGGAAAAGCGCGTAGACCGCCACCTTGGTAGGCAAGGCGGCGAAGAAAGCGGCCACCGGTAGGGGCGGGGTATGGTACGAGGCGGGCAGCCAGAAGAAGAGGGGAAAGAGGGCGGCCTTGATGGAAAGAGCCAAGAGGAAAAAGCCCGCCACCAGGCTCACCTGGGCGGGATCCACATGGGCAAGGCGCAGGTGGAGATCGGCCAGGTTCAAGCTGCCCGTGAGGCCGTAGAGCAGACCCACAGCCATGAGGTAGAAGAGGGAGGAGAGAAAGTTCAAAGCAAAATACTTGAGGCCCCCCAAGAGCTGGACCCGCTCCCCTCCCAGGGTGAGGAGGACGAAAGAGGAGAGGAGCATAACCTCCAGCCAGACGTAAAGGTTGAAGACGTCACCGGTAAGGAAGGCCCCCTGGACACCGAAGAGCATGATCTGCAAGAAGGCGAAGTAGCCCAGGGCCTTGCGGCCAGGATCGATGCCCCTTAGGGAGTAGAGGGTAACCGCCAGACCCACCAGGGCGGCGGTAAAGACCATCAAGGCGGCAAAGGTGTCCAGGACCAAGACGATCCCGAAGGGACCAGGCCAGTTCCCTAGGGCCGTGGACTGGATGCCTTCCTTTTGCACGTAGGCGATAAGGTAGACCGCCACCCCCAGCTGGGCCAGGGCCGAGGCCACCGCCAGCTTTTCCCCAAAAGGCGAGCGCCTTAAGAAGAAGCAAAGGAGCCCGCTTAAAAGGGGGATGAGGAGAGGCAGGGTGAGCCACAGATCCTTCATCGGTCCGTCCCCCTGAGCTCGTCCAAGTCGTCGGTGCCCAGGACCTGGTGCACCCGGTAGGCCAGGACCACGGCGAAGGCCAGGACTCCGAGACCGATGACGATGGCGGTGAGGATCATGGCCTGGGGCAGGGGGTCGGCATAAGGGGGTTCCAGAACGAGGATTCCCGCGGGGATTACCGGGCTTCCTCCCCGCACCAGGCCGGGGCTCAGGAAGACCACCAGGTTGGCGGCGTTGGAGAGCAGGGCCAGGCCCAGAAGGAAACGGGCCAGGCTTCCCTGGAGCATGAGGTACACCCCCACCCCCACCAGGAGACCCACCAGAAGGGCAAGCAGCACCGTCACCCTGCCCTCACCTCCTCCTCCTGGGCCCATAGCACGGAAAGCACGGCCCCAACCACTCCCAGGTAGACCCCCACGTCGAAGAGCAAGGGGGTCCCCAGCTTCTGCCCTAAGAGCTCCGTCCAGAAACCGGTGAGGAAGGGGGCTCCGTGTCCCAAGGCCAGGAGACCAGCCAGAAGAGCGATGCTGGTCCCCAAAACCGCCAGCTCGGTCGGATGGAGGCGCAAAAGCGCCCGGGCCCGCCCCACCCCGAAGGCCAGGGCGTAGATGTGGAAGCCGGAGGCCGCCACCAGGCCCCCGATGAAGCCTCCACCCGGGAGGTTGTGCCCCCGGTAGAAGAGGTAGAGGGAAAAGAGAAGCATGAGAAAGAGGATCCAGCGGGCAAGTCCCCTAAGCACCGGAGTTTCCATGTTTCCTCCTGAGGAGCACGTAGGCGCCGAGCCCTGCCAGCACCAGGACCACCACCTCCCCCAGTGTGTCCAGGGCGCGGAAATCCACCAGGATCACGTTGACCACGTTGCGGCCGAAGGCGCTTTGGTAGCTTTCCTCGGCGAAGAACTCCGAAACCGGCGGCAGAGGGGCCTGGCCCGAGGTGGCAAGGACACCCAAGGTGACGGCGGCCCCTACCCCCGCGCCTACAAGGGCCTTCCAGGGAACAGGCCGGTCCCGGGCAAAGCGGGGCATGGCGGCAAATACGAAGGCGAAGACCAAGACGGTGAGGGTTTCCACCAGGAGCTGGGTCATGGCCAGGTCCGGGGCCCCGTAGAAGAGGTAGACCAGGGCGATGCCGTAGCCCACCAGCCCCAAGGCCACCACCGCGAAGATGGGGGAGCGGGTCCTTGCGGCGTAAAAGGCAGCGGTGGCCATGAGGAGCAGGATCAGAGCCTCGTAGAGCCTTACGCCCTCGAGGGCCGGCCACCTCACCCCGGCCCTGAGGGCCGGGAGGAGGGTAAGGAGGAGGCCAACCCCCAAAACCGTGGCCGCGTAAAGCCGCAGGTAGCCGTGCTGCAGGAGGGCGGTCTGCCACTTGGCGAGCCCCTCCAGGGCCTCCAGGATGCGGTCGTAGGCCCGGTCGGCGCTGTAGGGCAGGGCCAGGCGGCGAAGCCCCCTGCGGGCGGCGAAGGCCCCCGCCCCGGCCAGGACCGTGGCCAAGGAGAGGAGGAGGACAGGGTTGAACCCGTCCCAGAAGTAGACCTTCACCGGGACCTCCTGGCCCCAGATGGCCACCACCGCCGGGGCCACCAGCAGGCGGCCCACCTCGGGGGTGAGGAGGCCGAAGGCTAGCCCCACGAGACCCAGGAGAAGGGGCCCCCCCCATAGGGGCCAGGGGGACTCGTGGGGGTGGAGGTGGGGGGGTCTTTCCCCCAGGAAGGGTTTCACCCCCGCCAGGAGGGCCACCCCCACCAGGAGAAGGCTAGCCAGGAAGGCGGGCAGGAGGAGGGGGGAACCCTCCAGGGCCTTGTAGAAGAACTCCTTGGCCACGAAACCGAAAGCTGGGGGCAGGCCCACCATGGACAGGGCAGCCAGAAAGCCGGCCAAGGCGGTGAGGGGCATGGCGGAAAGAAGGCCCCCGAGCCGGTCTACCTTCTTCTCCCCCGCCCCGTGGTCGATGGAACCTGCCACCAGGAAAAGGGCCCCTTTGTAGAGGGCGTGGGCCAGGAGGACCAAGACCATGGCCTTCACCGCCCCCTCGGTGCCCACCCCCAGGAGGAAGGTGAGCAGGCCCAGGACGCTCACCGTGGAGTAGGCCAAGACCCGCTTGATCTCGGTGGCGGTGAGGGCGGCGTAAGCCCCGAGGAGCATGGTGACCCCGCCCACGGGCAGGAGGAGGGCCTGCCAGAGCTCACCTCCCCCCAAGGTGGGGTGGAAGCGGGCCAGGAGGTAGACCCCGGCCTTCACCATGGTGGCGGAGTGCAGGTAGGCGGAAACGGGGGTGGGAGCCTCCATGGCGTTGGGCAACCAGAAGTGGAAGGGGAACTGGGCGGACTTAGCGAAGGCCCCCAGGGCCAGGAGGAGGAGGAGGGCGGGGTAGTAGGGGTGGGCGGTGAGGTCTTGGGCCAGGAGGGCCTCGAGGCTGTAACTCCCCCCCGCCAGAGCCAAAAGGACAAACCCTGCTAGGAGGAAAAGTCCGCCGAAGACGGTGACGAAAAGGGCTTGCAGGGCCGCCCGCCGGGCCGAGGCCCGCTCGTGTTCCAGGCCCACCAGAAGGAAGGAGGTAAGGCTGGTGAGCTCCCAGAAGACGAAGAGGGTGACGAGGTCCCCCGCCAGGACCAAACCCAGCATGGAGCCCATGAAGGCCAGGATGAAGAGGAAAAATCGGTCCTGGTGGGGATGGTGCTCCAGGTAGCTGGCCCCGTAAAGGAGGATGACGGCCCCGATACCCAGGATGAGGAGGGCGAAGAGGAGGCTGAAGCCGTCCAGGTAGAAGCCGAAGGCGATCCCCAGGCCCGGCACCCAGGCCCAATCCTCCCGCACCCGCTCCCCCGCTGCCACCCGGGGCAGGTACCCGAGCAGGTGGAGGAAAAGGCCCAAGGGGAGGAGGAAGAAGAGATAGGCCACTTTCCGCCCCAGAAAACGCATAAGAAAGGGAGCCAAGGCTCCCAGAAGGAAGGGCGCAAGGGCCGATAGCGCCATGGCCCCCAATATACCCAAAGCCAAAAGCGGGGGGCAAGCTCAGGGCAGGGCCTTGTACGCGGCGTAGGCGGAAAGCACCTTGGCCAGGTACTCCCGGGGCTCGTCCCGCTCCTGGAAGCGGAAGAAGGCATAGAGGTCTCCCTCCCGGGCGATGCCCCGCAGGGTGTAGCCGATACCCCCGTTGTAGGCGGTGAGGGCGCAGGCCACCTGCTCCAGGCCTTCGAAGGCGGCGCACCGTTCCATGAGCCAGCGCAGGTAGCGGGCGGCGTAGCGGATGCTGGCCTCCGGGTCAAAGGGGTCGGCGGGGGGCTCCCCCAGCATCCGGGCCACGTCGGCCCAGGTGCTCCGCAAGAACTGGCCCAGGCCCAGGGCCCCGGTGCGGCTCACCGCCAGGGGGTCGAAGCGGCTTTCCACGTGGAGGAGGGCGAAGAGGAGGTCCGGGTCCAGGCCCTCCTTTTGGGCGTACCCCTCCACCCACCCCCGGTAGGCCCTGGGGTAGGCCAGGGCCGTGGGCCAGGCGGCCCGGATTCCCTCCCGGTAGGCCCCCAGGCGGTAGAGGAGGGGCACCAGGGCGGGCCAGTCCCGGGGACGCTGCCACAGGGCGTAGCGCACCTCCCCCCGGGCCCAGGCCCCTTGCCCCACCCGCAGGAGGGCCTCCACCCGGGGGGCTTCGGGGGGCGGGGAGGCCTCATGGACCGGCGGCGGGGGGTCCGGCCAGCGGCCCAGGAGGAGGCCGAGCCCTCCTTGGAGGAGGGCGTAGGCCTGCTGGCGCTCCCCCTCCAGGCCCAGCTGCCCCGCGAGGAAGTAGGCCCGTAGGGCGGCGTCGTCCGCGTAGGGGCTAGGGGTGCGGGCGAGCTCCAGGTAGAGGCCCAGGGCCTCCCGCAGGAGCCCCTGCCGTTCCAAAAGGGCCGTGGCCCGCCAAAGCCCCTCCGGGGTGCTCCTGCGGTAGGCGGCCACCGCTTCCCAGGCCCGCCCCATCTCCTCCAAGAGCCGACCCTGAGCGTAGCGGCCCTCCGGGTGGGGGTAGCGGGCGAAGGCCGAGAGGGCCTCCTCCCGGCGGCCAAGCCGCCAAAGGGCGTAGCCCAGGCCCAGGTAGCCCCGGGCCTCCCGCTCCGCCCAGGCCCGATAGTGGGGCAGGGCCTCGGCAAAGCGTCCCAGGCGGAAGAGGGCCTGGGCCCGGAGATCGGGCCGCGCCCCCTCGGGCAGCGCCTCGAGGAGGGCCTCGTAGGCCTGCCCGCGGAGGAGGGCCTCGTAGAGCCTTTCCCCTTCCCCCAAGGTGAGGAGGGCGGCCACGGCCTCCCCCTCCGGGAGGAGCCTCTGCCAGGCGGAGAAGGCCCGGGGATCCCCCGCCGCCTGGAGGAGGGGGGCGGCCTTGCGCCAGGCCGCCCGCGCCTCCCAACCGGGCTCGAAGGCCCGCACCTCCTCCAGGAAGAGGGCGTAGCGCCAGGCGTACTCGGCGCGCTCGGCGAGGGGGAGGCCCTCCGCGTCCACCAGGAGCCAGCCCGCAAGCAGGCGGGCGTAGCCCTCACCCCCCAGGGCCACCTGGCGGACCGCCTCGAGGTCCCCCCGGCCCAGGAGGGCGTAAGGCTCGGGCAGGCCCTGGGCCCGGCAGGAGGCAAGAAGGAAGAGGAGAAGAAACCAGCCCACCCCTTCACCCTAGCGGCGAAGGGTGAGAAGCCCCAAAGAGGTCCTGGCCTCCCTTGGAGGGGAGCCCCCTGGCGGAACCCGGGGGGACAGGCGTAGCCTGGTGGAGCCTATGGGCCACTCGCCAGGATATCCCGAAGGGCGTATCCCCCCCCACAGCCTCGAGGCCGAGCAGAGCCTCCTGGGGGCTATCCTCCTGGACTCGGAGGTCCTGGACGAGCTGGAAAGCCTCCTCCCCTCCCCCGAGGCCTTCTACGCCGAGGCCCACCGCAAGGTCTACGCGGCCATGCAGGCCCTGAGGGCCCAGGGCAAGCCTGTGGATCTGGTGACCCTGGCGGAGGAGCTTTCCCGCCGGGGGGAGCTGGAGGGGGTAGGGGGGGTGAGCTACCTGGCCCAGCTCTCCGAGGCCACCCCCACCGCCGCCTACGCGGAGCACTACGCCCGCATCGTGGCCGAGAAGTGGACCCTGAGGCGGCTCATCCAGGCCGCGGGAGAAGCCATGCGCCTGGCCTACGAGGAGGCGGGGAGCCTGGACGAGATCCTGGACACCGCGGGGAAGAAGATCCTGGAGGTCGCCCTCGCCCAGACCGAAACCGAGGCCCGGGGCATGCGGGAGCTGGTGCACGAGACCTTCGAGCACATCGAGGCCCTCTTCCAGAACAAAGGGGAGGTGGCTGGGGTGCACACGGGCTTCAAGGAGCTGGACGGGCTCATCGGCACCCTCTCCCCGGGCTCCCTGAACATCATCGCCGCCCGCCCCGCCATGGGCAAGACGGCCTTCGCCCTCACCATCGCCCAGCACGCCGCCCTGAGGGAGGGGGTGGGGGTGGGCATCTACTCCCTGGAGATGCCTGCAGCCCAGCTGACCCTGCGCCTCATGTGCTCCGAGGCCCGCATCGACATGAACCGGGTACGGCTCGGCCAGCTCACCGACCGGGACTTCTCCCGCCTGGTGGACGTGGCCGGGCGCCTGGCCGAAGCCCCCATCTTCATCGACGACACCCCCGACCTGACCCTCCTGGAACTCCGGGCCCGGGCCCGCAGGCTCAGAAGCCAGCACCGGGTGGGCCTCCTGGTCATCGACTACCTGCAGCTCATGTCCGGGCCCGGCGCGGGCAAGGGGGGGGAGAACCGCCAGCAGGAGATCGCCGCCATCTCCCGGGGGCTCAAGGCCCTGGCCCGGGAGCTCCACATCCCGGTCATCGCCCTGAGCCAGCTCTCCCGGGCGGTGGAGGCCAGGCCCAACAAGCGCCCCATGCTCTCGGACCTAAGGGAGTCGGGCTCCATCGAGCAGGACGCGGACCTGGTCATGTTCATCTACCGGGACGAGTACTACAACCCCCACTCCGAAAAGGCCGGGATCGCCGAAATCATCGTGGGCAAGCAACGGAACGGGCCCACGGGCACCGTAGAGCTCCAGTTCCACGCCCAGCACGTGCGCTTCAACGACCTGGCCCGGGAGCCCTGAGGGGAGCCCCCAGGGGGCACCTCCAGGCAAGCCCGGGGTTCTCGGAGAGGGGGGGAAGCGCTTTGCGGAGGAGGGCAGAGGCCGTGGGTAAGGGCCCGCCTTGGGGAAGGGGATGAGGGATGGAGCGGCAAAGGGTATCAGCCGGGGCCTCTACCCGGGCCCGGGTGGGGTGGCGCGAGGAGGGCCGCCGCCCCCTCGGCCAAGGCCCGCCGCAGGTCCCGGTGGCCCAGGGCAAACCCCAGGGCGAGGGCCTCCAGGTAGCTCTCCTCGATGAGCCCGATCTCCACGGCCACGATCTTCTCAAAGGCCTCCACCGCACTAAAAACCTCGGGACCGCGTAAGGCGGTGCGCAGGTGCTCCAGGGAAAGCTCCTGCACGATCCCCATGGCTGGGATCATGGCCCGGGGGCCGATGCCGAGCCTGGCGTGCACCAGCCCGATGCGACGCCGCCTTTCCGCATAGGCGCGGTCGTAGGTGCCCGAGAAAAGCTCCCCGTACCAGTGGGCAAAGGTGCCGTAAAGCCTCTCCACCCTGCCGGGCACGGCGTGAAGGATTTCCGAAAGCTCCGGATCCCGCCCCAGGTAGTCGTAGAAGGCCAGGGCCACCTCGGGGGCGATGGGGGCCATCACCTGGCCCAGCTCCCGCAGGAGGGCGGCGTGGGCCTCGGTAAAGCCGGTGCGCCCCTTGAGGAGGTCGAGGAGTTCGCCGGGGTCCACGGGACAAATGTACCTCACCGGCCGACCCCCGTCTAGGGCAAAGGCTCCAGGGGATGTCATCCCCTGGAGCCTGGCCCCTCGGCTGCTAGACCTTTTGGCTCAGACCCAGCTGGCTTGCCACCTCCCGCCTCAAGGCCTCCGGTTCCAGCTCCCCTCGGGCGGCCTTAAGGGCTTTTTCCAGTATCTCCTTGGCCCGGACGCCCGCTGGGCCCTCGAGGGCCACCCTCCGCACTCCCTCCCCATAAGTCCGGGCTTCCTCAGGGGTAGGGCGCACCAAGCGCACCTTGGAATCGTAGAAGACAGCGCTTCCTCCGGTAATGTCCGTCAGCCCCACGTCCTTAAGGACGGGGTCCACCCGCATGGCAGCATTGGCATGGATACCTGTAGCCCGCCTAAGGTCAGGCTTGATCACCTGGCCGTTGATCTCCAGGTCGCTTGCGCCATAGGCCCAGTGGCCAAAACCCAAGGCAAAGGCCAGATGCCCGGGGCGGATGCCCTCCATGACCTTCACCTTGCCCACCATGGGCTTTTTGCCCAAAGGCCCTAGGTCCCAAATCCCCGCCTCGTTGCTGGCGGAAACCACCTTGACCAGCTCCCCATCCTTGAAACCCAACCGCTTGGCATCCTCGGGGTTGATGGCAATGTAGTTCTCGGGGGTGATGTTAAGGAGCCAGTAGTTGGAAATGGTCCGGCTCTTGGTCATGGTGATCCAGCGGTGGGTGATCAGGGTGAGCTCGAAACCCTTTTCCTCGTCCTGGATGGGCTGGCCCAAGGCATCCGTGTAGGGGGTGAAGAAGCGGGGTAAGGGCCAGTAGGGCTTGCCGGTCATGCTGTTCTTGCTCTTGGCGTGCTTCTCCAGGTAGAGGTTGATCTGCCTGCCGTAGGCATTAGCCAGGGTGCCGTCGGGCTTAAAGGCCTTCTCAAAGGCCTGGAAACGCCCACCCCGGTTAAGAACATACACCGCTCGACGGAAAAGACCCTCATCCCCGATGGCCGCTTTCCACTTCTCCAGGTCGAACACCGAGGGGGGCAGGTGGCGGCGGGCTTGCCTGAAGATTTCCATTTCCCTGTCGTCGGCCTCAGGCACCGCATCCGACCCATCCGCCTTCTCGCCAAACGCCAGGTTGGCCACCATCTTCAGGTAGAAGTCCTCGGGCCTGCGGAAGGGCATGCCGTTGGCAAAGCCCTTCTCCCCAAATCCCGGCACCCCCAAGTGCTCCGCCAGGGCCAGTAGGAAGGCCTCTGCGGACAGGGGCATCCCCTCCCCAAAGACCTTCACCTCCTCAGGAATGGGTGCGATAGTGGGCTGCCGCACGGTTTGCACCTTCCAGATCACGTTGGGGTGGCTTCCATGGAACTCCCAGCGCTCCAGGTAGGAGAGATCGGGAATAATGTAGTCAGCGTAGAGATACGTATCCCCGACCACGATGTCAAAGGCCACGATGAGGGGAATCCTGGCGGGGTCCAGCATGGCCTGGATCTGGGTGTGGCCGGCGGGAAGGGCATAGGCAGGGGAGCCCATGTAGTGGAAAAGGATCTTCACCGGGTACGGGTACCCTTGGGCAGCGGAGGGCAGAATCTCCTGGTAGATGTCCGAGCTGTGGGGGAACCAGGGACGTTTGGCGGGATAGCCCTCAAAGAGGGTCGTTTTTTCGTAGTCCACCTCATGGCGGATGATGCTGATACCGAAGGGCTCCAGCTTATTGGGGTGGAGCTTGTCCAGGTAGAAGGGCCCTTCCGCCTTCTTGCCTGTGATGTCATAGGTGCTGGCCCGGACGTACCCACCATGGTGGTCGTAGTTGCCAATCAAGGCGTTAAGAACATTCCAGGCAAAGGCGTTGTAGAAGCCGTTGGTGTGCTGGCTGGCTCCCCGGTGGATATCCACCACCGCCCTTTTGCCGTGGCTGGTGAACTCATGGGCCAGCCAGACGATCTCCTCGGGCTCAACCCCCGCAAGCTCCGCCCACTCCTCGAGGCTCCGGCTGAAGGCCTCCTCCCGAATCAGCTGGAGGGCGCTCTTCACCCGGATGCCGTTAAGGGTGGTGTCCACAAAGAGGTCTCCGAAAACCGGCTTATCCTCGCTCTGCGGGTCCACCGGGGTGGGTTTCCCCTGCACCAAGACAATGGGATGGTCGAAGACCACCTCCTTGCCGTCCATGACCCGGACCTCGGGAGCCATTCCCAGGTGGCTCATGCGCAGAAGCTTGGCGGGAAAGCCCTTCTCGTCTATCTCCACCAGCCAGGTGGCGTTGGTCCAGCTGGGCTCGCCAATGGCCTTGGCCGCTCCTTTGTTGGCGGCAGAGAGGAAGCGGGCGTCAAACCGCCCCTTCGCAAACATCCAACGCATCATGCCAAAGGCAACGGCGGCATCGTAGCCCGACTTGGTGGGGATCCACTTGGTGGCATGGGCCACGCCCTTTTGGGCTCGGGGGTCCAGGACCACATACCTCAACTTCCCGGTTGCCGATCCCTGGGTAACCTCCTTCACCCGGAGGGGCGGACCGTAGTTGCCCTCAAAGATGTTGGACCCCACGAAGATGACGAATTCCGCCCCCGTCAGGTCCGCCTGCCAGTAGAACTTCTCGGCCCCCGTCCAGGTGTACTCCCCCTTCTTCTCGTCGTAGGCCAGCTGGTAGCTCATGGCCTTGCCCGTGAAGTAGAGGGAGCCCTGGCACACGGTGGTGTGCCCGTGGAAATTAACGGTACCCAGGCCGTTCTGGAAGAACCACTTGAAGAACTCACTCCGCCCGGCCTTTAGGCGGCCATAGGCAAAGACCACCTGATTGTTCCTGGGTCCCAGGTCGGGGTGATCGGGGTCGATGAGTGTGTCCAGGTAGTCCTTGAATTCCTCCTTAAAGCCCTCCACCAAGGCCTTTTTCTTGGCTGGATCCTTTTCCTGCCAAATTTCCTCCACCCGGGCCTTCATGGCCTTCATCACCTTGGGGTCCCTCAGGGCCCAGACCTCCTTCAGACCCGGATAGACCCGTTCGTCCCCGATTTCGGCAAAGAGCTTCCCTCCTTCGGCAATCTCCCTCACCGCCTGTTCGAAGGGAATCTCCTTCCACTTGCCGCTTCCCCTGGGGCCTGCCCGCTTGAGAACCTTGCGTATGCGGTAAGGATCATAGGCCGTCTGCAAACCAGACTGCCCCTTGGGGCAGATACCCCCATCCACCTTGGCTGCTTTCTCCACCGATGTTCCCAAGGGAAGGTGCGGGTAGAGGGTCCAAGGCGAATAAGGGCTCCCGTCTATCTTCGCCGCCACCCCCTCGTAGATCTTTACCTTGATGGGGCAGCCGGTGTTGCACTGGAGGCAAACCGAATAGATCTGATTTTCTGGATCGTTCAGAGGATAGAAGCCAGGAGTCCTTTGAGCCGCCGCCTCGGCTTTGGAAAGGAGTTCTGTGGCCTTCTCCCCCAGAAGAACCCCGCTTCCGGAAAGGGCGCCCAGCTTGATCAGTTCCCGCCGGGAAAGCATCACGCCACCTCCTTTAGAAGCTTGCCCTCGATCACGGGCAAAACACGCACCAGAATGTAGGTCACGGTAAAGCCCAGCACCACCGAAAAGACCACCACGCTCCATTCAAACCAGGTGGGGAGGTAGGCAAAGACAAGGCGATGGTCCCGGTAAGCGTTTACCAGGCCCTCCAGCTTGGGGTGGACCAGGCTGGGAATGACCAGGTTGAGGCGGATGGCCAGGAAGGTGAAGGCCACCAGAAAGCTGGCGAGACCTACGGCCCCCATCCGGCCCCGCAAGCCAAAGGCCAACAGGAGCCAGATGGGAACCACCACCCCGAGCAGGATGTGGAACACCCAGTACACGTACCAGAAGGGGCCGAACAGGGTATTCCGCAGCGCCTTGAACTCGGAACCCACCCCGTACCACATGGGAATGGAGTACTCCGCCCACTCCAAGAGGAGGTCAAAAAGGATAAGCCCTAACACGATCCGGCCCAGGAGAAGGCTAAGCTCCCTCCACTCCCCGTCCTTCCTGGGCCAGAAGAACACGTAGGCTGCGGTCATCAGCGCCCCGCCCGAGAGGAGGGCACCCGTGAGAAAGAGGATGGGGTAGATGGGGCTATGCCACAGATCCTGGGCCACCACCGTGCCGAAGAGGGCACCCACACCCCCGTGGAAGGCGATAGCCAAGGGGACGCCAATGGTCCCCAAAACCCTGGTGATGCCCTCGTCCCGCTGGATCTCCTCCTGAGTAAAGGGGGTCTTCCGCCCCTTGACGAGGAAGCGCGCCAGAAATCCGGTTATGCCACCCCTATCCGCATACCGGGGCAGGTGGCGCCTCAGGGCGTAGTAGAGCTCCGCAAGAAGGAGCAACCCATAGGCGGTATAAAGCCACACCATCCAGGCCATCATGGAGCGGAAGTTGGGCCTCAGGTAGACGTAATAAAACCGCTCCATGTGTCCCAGGTCAAACCAGATGGTAACCAGAGCCATTAGTAGGCTGGCCAAGGCCACCACCAGGGCCAAGGGAGCGATGGGCTCCAGCTTGCGCACCCCAAAGACATAGACCAAGGCGGAAAGCAGGAAAGCTCCCGCCGAGAGGCCAATGAAGTAGATATACGCGGCCACCCATAGACCCCAGGGCACGTAGCTGCCGTATCCCGCCAGTTGGTGGCCGGTGGCGAAGCGCAAGAAGAAACCCACAAGGCCTATGGCCGCTAAAACCCCGTAGAGGATCCGACCCCAAACGCGCATCCTTGCCCTCCTTTACACCAGGTAGTAGACCCTGGGTTCCGTACCCAGCTCTTCCTTAAGCCGCATGACATTGGGCTGGTGGATGAGCTGGAAAACCAGGCTTTCCGGATCGGAGGCATCCCCGAAAAAGGTAGCCCGACCGATGCAGGTGGTCACGCACTGGGGCAAAAGCCCGTGCTCGATGCGGTGCAAGCAGAAGCTGCACTTGCGGGCGTTGCCCACGGGGCTACCGGGGGTCAACCCTTCCTTATGCACGTGAACTTCACCCCACTCAAATGTGGGAAGTTCCTCGTAGGGCATCTGCCCATGGCCCGGAGTATCCTGCGTCCAATTCTCCCCAAAGTCGAAGGTGCGGGCCTGATAGGGGCAGGAAACCAGGCAGTAGCGGCAGCCGATACAGGCGTCGTAGTCGATCTCCACGATGCCGTCTTCCCGCTTCCAAGTAGCCCCCACCGGGCAGACGGGAACGCAAGGAGGGTTGTCGCACTGCATGCAAGGCCGGGGCAGGAACTTCCAGGTTACCCGCGGGTAGACACCCACCTGCTCCTCCACCACAGGACGGTAGACCACCCCAGGGGGAAGCTTGTTCTCCACGGCACAGGAAATGGTGCAGGCGTGGCAACCCACGCACTTGCGGGTGTCGATCACCATGACCCACTTGGGGGTGGTGCCCTTGTTCAGGGCCCGCTCCAGATCCCGTTGCATGCGCAAAAGAACATCCTCATACTCCAGCTCGGGTAGGATGGGCCCATCGGGGGGTCTTGGGGGTAGCTCCACCTTGGAAGGTTCGGCCCCAGCCTTCACCGGCTGACCGCCCAGCACCACGCCGGCGAAGACCGTGGAGGCCACCTTCTCCAGAAAGGCCCTGCGGCTTTCCACCTCGTTCATACCCACCTCCACGGCCAGGTTAGGAAAATCAAAAGCGGTCTTCATCGGCGTTTCTCCGACAACCCCCCCGGACGGGTGTCCTCGGGAAAACACCTACAAACCCCGGGACCTTCGTCACGGGCAAGCCTGGGCATACTAAAGACATGGCCCGAATCTGGCTCCTGGTGTTTCTCCTCCTGGGCTGCGCCCGGATCCCGGAAGCCGGGCCCTTGGCTCCCCTTCCCCCCATCCGCCTCGAGGAAGAAGCCACCCTGCGCATCGCCGTGGCGGGCATCCTCTCCCCCAAAAGGAGCTACCCCTACTGGACCCTGGCCCACACCCTCTGGCCCCAGGCCACGGTATTGGGGCGGAGGGGGTACGGGGAGGTGCTGGACCTTCTGCACAAGGGCCAAGTGGACATAGCCTTCCTATGCACCTTCGCTGCAGCCAAAGCGGTAGCGGAGGGTTACGGGGAGGTCATCGCCCAGTCGGTGCCCGCAAGCTGGACCCGGTACCGCGGCGTGGTCATCGTGCCGGCCACCTCGGACCGACAAAGCCTGGAGGATCTGGCGGGAGCCACCATGGCCTTTGTGGACCCCTTGTCCAACACGGGCTACCTCCGCCCCATCCGGGAGCTCAAGGGGAGGGGCTATCGGCCGGAAATCTTTCTGGGCAAGATCCTCTTCACCTACGCCCACGACCGAGCGGTGGAGGCCATGATCCAGGGCCTGGTGGAGGCCGCAGCGGTGGACGGAATGGTGCTGGATGCTATGATACGAAAGGACGCCGGGCTCAAGGAAAAGATCCGGGTCATCTGGGAAGGACCCGAGGATCCACCCCCACCCGTGGTAGTGCGGAAGGGTGTAGCTCCTGAGCTCAAGCGGGAGATCCTAAAACGCTTGGAGGAAGCTGGACAGCTTCCGGAAGCGGGAATAGCCGGCTTCGCTTCCGCTAGCGACGCTGAGTATCGCCGCTTCCTGTTGGGGTTCTAGACATGAAGGGAAGCTTCCGTACGCGCCTGCTGGCGACCTTCGCTCTGGGCATGCTCTTCCTGGGGCTCGGACTCGGGGGAACCGCTTTCTTCCTGGTGAAGACAGGCCTGGAGGCCAGCCTCGAGGCCCGGGGCAAAGCCCAGACCCTCTACCTGGCCCGGCAACTGGAAGAGGACCTCTTGGTCAACGACCTCTATGCCGTTTTCCGCCAGCTGGAGTCCCTGGTGGCAGAAGGCGTGCTGGGGTTTGTCCTAGGCCCCAAGGGAGAGGTGATGGTGCACACCTTCCCGGGCGGGTTTCCCCTGAATCTAAAAACCCTAAAGGGTCGCTTCCGTTTCCAAGGGGAAATCTATAGGCTTTACCGTAGCCCCATCGGGGATGGCTCTGTGGGTGCCTTGGCCTTAGCCTTTCCCGAAACCCCCCTCTGGCAGAAGCTGGCCCACCTTTTGGTCCTGGGCGCCTGGCTGGCCCTGGGGGTGGCCGCTTTGGCCTTCCTCCTGGTGAGCCGTGCGGCGAACCAGTTTCTTAAGCCTCTCGAGGCCCTGGTCCAAGGCGTGCGGGCCTGGCAAGAGGGACGGGAAGCAGTCCTTCCCGATCCCGGTGGGGAACTAAGGGTCCTCCATCAGGCTCTGGTGGCATACCGGGAAGGGGTGAAGCGACGGGAACAGGAGCTTTCCACCCTAAACCAGGTGGCGGAGGCCGTGAACCGGGCGGAAACCCCAGAAGAGGTGTTGCACAACGCCCTGGAAGCCCTGGCCCAAAGCGGACTCTTCCGTTGCGGGGAAGCCTGGCTGGGCGAGGTGCGGGTGGGTAAGTTTCTCTGCCCCTACCAGGAGGAGAAGGACTGCCTCCTACGGAAAGGCGTGCAAGGGCTCTACCACACCCTGGAACTTCCCGGAGCCCGCCTCTACCTGAACGCCGAAGCCCCCGAGGCCTTCCGGGAGGCTATCAAAGCCCCTATCGAAGCCGGGCTACACCGGGCCCGGTACACCCAGGCCCTAAAGGAAAGGGACCAGGAGCGTTCCCAGCTCCTCAAGGCCCTCATTCAGGCCCAAGAGGCGGAAAGGGCGCGCATCGCCCGCGATCTTCACGACCAGATAGGCCAGGTCCTTACGGGCATCGACCTGGGCTTGAGAGCGGTGAAGGAGGGGCGGCTGGAGGCGGTGCCCACCCTGCAAGAGTCGGTGCGAAGCGCCATCCAGGATGTGCGCCACCTCTCCCGCTCCCTGCGCCCCTCCGCCTTGGACACCCTGGGCCTCGAGGCCGCCTTGAAACGCATGGCCGAAGAGTTCCAGGAAAGAACCGGGATCCGGGTCAACCTCCTTTGCCGCCTAAAGGGGCGGCTGCCGGAAACCCACGAAACCACCCTCTACCGGGTGGTACAGGAGGCCCTCACCAACGTGGCCCGCCATGCCAAGGCCAAGCAGGTTTCCGTTGTCTTGCAACAAGAAGGGGATGGGATCCACCTGGTGGTGGAGGACGACGGCCAAGGCTTCCCCCCGCAGGTCCAGCCTGGCTTGGGGATCCTGGGTATGCGGGAGAGGATAGAACTCCTAGGAGGCCGGTTCCAGATGGAAAGCCTCCAGGGGCTTGGCACCACCGTCTACGCCCGCATTCCCTTAAAGGAGGTGAAGGCGTGATCCGGGTCTTCCTGGTGGACGACCATCCCGTGGTGCGGGCAGGGATACGCTACCTGTTGCAAGGAAAGGTGGAGATCGTGGGCGAGGCGGAAACAGGCCAGGAGGCCTTGCTGAAGATCCCCCAATCCAGGCCCCAGGTGGTGATCTTGGACATCGCCCTACCTGACATGGACGGCATCCAGGTGGCGGAAAAGCTGAAGGCTCTTTACCCCGAAGCCCGGCTCCTGGCCCTGTCCATGTATGCGGAACCGGAATATGCGGAACGTTTCCTCCAGGCCGGGGGCTCCGGGTACCTGTCCAAGGAGGCCATCGAGCAGGAGCTGGAGGATGCCGTGTTGGCAGTGGCCCGAGGAGAGCACTACCTGCCCCAGAGCCTCCTTTACCGCATGATCCAGGCCCAAACCGTCCGCAAGCCGGGGCCAGAGGTCCTGACGGAGCGCGAACTCATGGTGGTCCGTTATCTGGCCCAGGGCCTTTCCGGTCGTGTAAGGATTTATGT